>JAFXHW010000099.1 GCA_017533545.1 Clostridia bacterium | reverse complement strand
CTTATCGTGCTTGTGTCGTGCCTGATCGCGCAAGCATTGATTATCGGCAAATTCAAGCTCCGCGCGATTTTGTCGTTGACGCTCGTGTTATCTAACCTGCTCTGCGGAGTGATTGTTGCGTCGATCCCCGCCAAAACAAGCGCCACAGTAAAAGTCGCCGCGATACAGGCAAATATTAACTCGCGCGACAAATGGAACGCTTCGTCAAAGGATATTTATCTTAAGTATGAATCGTTGACAAAGAGCGCGGCGGAGGACGGTGCGGCACTGATAGTCTGGCCCGAAACCGCGATAACGGATAATCGCTATATTCCCGTTGTTTCCGATCTTGCCGACGATCTGGACGTTTACATTCTCTTTGGCTGCTTTGATTATACCTCGGAAGGTCCGCAGAATATTCTTTGCCTTACAACTCCCGAAGGTAAGATATCCGAGACTACTTATGCCAAAAGACATCTTGTTCCATTCGGCGAATATGTCCCGATGAGAAAGCTTATAATGACTGTATTCCCGCCTCTCGGTGAGATAGCAATGCTATCAGAGGATCTTGTCCCGGGAGACGGCAGCGAGATATTCGAGATCGAAATCAACGGTGAGCCGATAAAAGTCGGCGGTCTTATATGCTTCGACTCGATCTACGAACAGCTTGCTTATGCAACCGCAACCGACGGCGCGGATATAATTTGCGTTTCCACGAATGATTCGTGGTTTGAGGATTCACGCGCTGTGTATATGCATTGCGCCCAAAGCCGACTTCGTGCCATAGAAACCGGACTCCCCATAGTCCGCGCGGCAAATACGGGTATATCTGCCAATATAACTCCCCTCGGCGAGGTTACGGAAAGCCTTGAACCGCTTATCGACGGTTATATCGTTTCCGAAGTTCCGATAAAGAGCAATGCTAATAGTGCGAGCGTCGCAAACTGTATCTTTTTGCTTCTTTGCACCGCCTGCATTATTGCCTTGCCTGCGATTAATATTGCGGAATATATCTCGAAGAAAACCAAATAATATTCTCGGTCTGTCGGGTTTGACTTGACAGACCGCACTTTTTTTAGTATAATATAATATATTGTTTTTTTAGGAGCGAGTATATGGCGTTTTCAGAGAAATTTGTCAGAAAGCAGATCGAAACGATCTTTCCAAAAATTGAAAAATACTCGCTTGAACAGCTTCGTCAGGCTCAGGATCTTTCGGGCGAACTAATGCGCCGACTCGCAGGTAGAACACTTGAGATCGAGAAAAAGGATTTCGGCGCATTCGAGGCTGCTTGGGTCCATCCCGAGGCGAGAAAGAGTGATACCGTCATCCTCTACCTTCACGGCGGAGGCTACACTTGCGGCAATATCGAATTTGCGATAGGTTTTGCATCCACTCTTGCAAAGAATCTCGGCTTGCGAGTCTTTGCCCCCGCATACCGACTTGCACCCGAGGCACCTTATCCCGCCGCTGTCGATGATGTTTTGCGCTCTTATGAATACCTTATTGAATGCGGAATATCTCCTAAATCAATAATTCTTTGCGGAGAAAGCGCGGGCGGAGGACTTTGCTATGCGCTTTGTCTGCGCCTTCGTTCACTTGGAAAGGAAGTCCCTTCCGGCATAATTGCGATCTCGCCTTGGGTGGATCTTACTCTTGCGAGCGACAGTATCCAAACACGTGCCGACATTGACATTGCGCTGACCTATAACAGACTCAAATTCTTCGCCGATTCATACCTCGGCGAAAACGGCGATCCGAGGGACCCGGAGATCTCTCCGATCTTTGCTGACGTATCCGAAATGCCGCCCTCACTAATATTTGTCGGATCGAACGAAATGCTTTTTGATGACGCGCAGATCCTTGAGCGAAAGCTCGTACACGCGGGCAGAGAATGCAAAATGATCGTCGGCGAAGGTATGTGGCACGCTTACACGATCTACAGCCTCAAGGAACACAAGGGCGATTTTGCAGAAATGGAGAGCTTTATCGACCGCGCAGTCCCCGCACCGAGAAAGCTTCGTTGGATGAAGCTTGACAATGCCGCAAAGATATACCCCGCCGCAAAGCGCAGAAATTGGAACAACACCTTCCGCCTTTCCGCGACCCTTTCCGAGCCCGTCAACCGCGATACTCTTCGCCTGGCACTTGACACCACTATCCATCGTTTCCCCTCAATAGCCGCAAAGCTTCGCCGAGGAACGTTTTGGTATT
>JAFXHW010000098.1 GCA_017533545.1 Clostridia bacterium | reverse complement strand
GATCATCAATTCCTACAAGCTTTACCGCGAGGCATATTGGATCGGCGGAGATTACCCAAATGAAACGATCTATATGATCCAGCATTTCATCAACAACAATCTCCATTCGCTCAACTATCACCGCCTCGCCGCCGCGAGTGTTTTGATTTTGATCGTCACGCTCGTTATCGTCGGTATACTCTTCTTCATTCAAAGCCGCGTGGAGGTGGAGTCATGATAAAAGTGAAAAGGATTCTCCCGCGGGTGGGTTTGTTCTGCCTGATGGTTTTGGTTGGAATTATATGTTTTTACCCGATGGTTTCGCTTGTTATCAATTCGGCATTTGATCCAAATTATCTTACGAAAGGAATCTTATCGAGAATTTCGCATTTTTCGCTCGGGCAGTATTACGAAAGCCTTTTTGAAAACAGCAAGTTCTTGCGCGGTCTGCTCAATTCGGCTTTTATGGCGTTTTCGATCACGCTCGGACAGATTGCGATATCCATCCCCGCCGCATTTGCGCTTGAAAAATACAAGATCCCCGGTAAGGAGATCTTGTTTGGAGTTTATCTTATTCTTGTGCTCCTGCCTTATCAGGTACTTCAGCTTCCGCACTATCTCTTGATGAAGGAATGGGAGTTGATGGACACGCAGATCTCGATCATTTTGCCGAATATCTTTGCAACGATCGGTGTTTGCATTTTGCGGCAGGGTATGCGATACGTAGACAATTCCGTACTCGATGCGGCGAAGATCGACGGTTGCGGGGATTTCAGACTACTTTCGAAAATGGCCATCCCCGGCGCCGCTCCGAGCATCGTTGCCGCAGCACTGCTCATCTTTCTTGATTCCTGGAATATGGTAGAGGCGCCGAAGATCTTTCTGACTTCGGTAGATAAAATTCCGATTTCCGTGATATTCAATTCAGTTTCGGGCACGGGACGGAATTACGCGATGGGTGTGCTATGTCTTATCATTCCTTTTCTGCTTTTCGGACTGTTTGCGGAAAAGCTCAAATCATTCATAGATACCGTGTGAGGTTAAAATGGCTAAATTACTGAACAATAAATTTTTCTTTCTACTTGTTGCGTTTCTGCTTTTGATGATCGTTTGCTTTTACGCATCTGTGACGATCGAAGACCTGCGGACACCGCGCGTAACGCTGGCATCGATCAAGGAAGGTGCGCTTGAATATTCTTATTCCGTATCAGCACGCGCGGAGGCAACACCCGATACTGTTATTCTCTGCGAAAATGACGGAGTCGTAACGAAATGTGATGCCCAAGAGATGACAGAGATGAAGAAGGGAGACCATATTATAACGATCGGCGAAACCGATATAGTTGCACCCGCTGACGGCTATCTTGTTGAGCTGTATTTCGATCTCGGCGATTCGGTCAAGACAGGTGAGAAGGTTTGCACTTATCTAAAAGCGGTCAATATGGTCTACGTAACTGTAACCGTTCCGAAGGCAAAGGGAGATACTTTTGAAGTCGGCGACGACGTTAAGGGCAAGGCGGTGCGCGACGGCAAAGCAACTTCGATCAAGGGAAGCATCAAATCGAAAGAGCTCGCCGCGAATTACACGGATTATACCTTTACTCTCGCATTCGATAACACTAAAGGTAAGATAGAATTCGGCGACAGTCTCGATCTTGAACTGACAAGGCAGGGCGATGCACACGATTGCGTTATCCCAAAATCAGCGCTTTTCGCCACGGATAAGGATGATTTATATTATGTTTACGTCGCCGAAGCGCTTGAGGATGGCAGATATGATATTTACCGCTATGAGGTCACCGTGATCGAGGAAAACGATATTTATGCCGCGATAAAACGAAATTTCAGCAAGGATAAGTTCGTTGTCACCTCGACGACGGCATCTCTCGGCTCACACGCTGAGGCAATCGAGGAATGAGGATTCGGCTATGCTTCGGATAATACTTAAAAAATCCGCACTCGTTCTGCTGCTGATCGTACTATTTGTGCCGATATTTTTGCTACCTCTTTCTTTTTTCAAGAATCCTGACATAAAGGTCTGGCACAGTCCGGCGGGATTCACCCTTTCGGGGATTGAGAAATATTCGGATTCCTGCACCTTTGCGGCGAAATATAAAACCGATATTTATGCAGTAAACGCGGGATTCCTTGATGCAGTCGGATTTGAGCTCATAATTGGCAGAGATTTTGACAGCGGAATAATGTCTCGCGGCGACTGCGTTATTGCAGTGAGCAAGTCTTACGCGCTTGAAGAGTTTTTGAGCACCGACATTCTTGGGCATACAGTCGAGATAAACAAGGTTCAATACAAGATCAGCACAGTTTTCGATGATGAAACCAACTCGTTTGGAGATATTGCCGGAATTGATTTTTCCAACACATTCTTTATGCCATACACTTCGGTATCCAATTACGCCGATTTGGCGGTTACCACGGTTGTTTGCACGGGTGAAGTTCCGGAGGAGCTGTCGCTGAGATTGATGAAAGCTAAATGCTCTGATATCGGGTATTATAAAAGGCAGTTGCGCGTCACGCAGTATATCCTTCTGCTTGTTTTGGCGGGAATGTCTACGGTGATAAACCTCATAAAGTTCCGAAAAAGCAAATGGAGATGGATATTTTTGATATTATTTTTTATC
>JAFXHW010000097.1 GCA_017533545.1 Clostridia bacterium | reverse complement strand
GTAGGAAAAATTCAATTATTCCTGAGTTTCCCCGTTAAGCTCTGTCTTTTCGCCATCTGCATCAGCTTGTGCTGCGGCCTCTTTTTCAGCCTTCTTTGCTGCGAGGTACTCGTCAACGTCGGGGTATTTTCCGTTCGGGAATTCCTCTTCGTCGATGTAGTGGAGCGATTTCTTGCCGCCCTCGCTCTTTACGCGGGGAGCGGGAGTGCTTCCGTCGCTGTTTTCCTTCATCTCGGGACGGTCGATCACTTTCTTTTTCGACTCTGCCTTCTTTGCCTCGGCAACCTCGTCGTCATCGATGTGGTGGAGCGACTTCTTCTGCTCCTTCTTCTTGTCGCGGCGGATGGAGCCGTTCATTTCCTTTTCGGCCTTTTTATACTCCTCTTCGGTAAACACCGGAATGGGATACATCTTGGAAAGCGCAAACTGCTTTGCAACGCTTACCGCACTCTGGTAGCACCAGTATACGCCAAGCACTGCGGGAAGGGAGAATGCGAAGAATACCGACATCAAAGGCATCATTAAATCCATGATCTTCATCGACGCGCCTACGTTGGCCTCGTCGGTGGGTGCCTGATAGGTGAACTTGCGGGTCAGCTTCATGGAGAAGTACTGGAATACAAAGGTAAGTACGGGGATCGCGATTATCCACCACTGCTCGGAGAATACCTGGCTGGGCACGAGCGAAAGGTCGAAGCTCGAGCCGAAGAGATGGAAGTTGGGCAGCTCGCCCATGGTCTCAAAGCCGAGAGATTCGAGGTGAGTGTTGAGAGCATCTGCGTTGTCGCGGACGAAACGCATGATATCGATCTGGTTGTTGGTGAGAACCTGCTTGCCCGTTTCAACTATGGTGTATATCGACTTTTCGGCGTTGTAGCTGAAAATGCCGAGATTTACAAGTCCGTCGTAAACAGCCTTGACCGCATCGGTGCCGAGATGGCAGATATATGTCAAGGGATTGCGGATTACGTTATAAAGCGCCAAGATAAGAGGGAACTGGATAAGAAGGGGAAGGCAGCCGCCGACGGGATTGTAATTTTCCTTCAGATAAAGGTCCATTACCTCCTGCTGCATCTTCTGCTGGGTAGCCTTGTCCGTTCTGCCGGCATATCTCTTGCGGATCGCCATTTCCTTCGGACGGAGTCGGGCCTGCTTCTGCTGACCCTTCTGCTGCTTTATACCGAGGGGGAAGAGTATTATCTGGGTGATAACAGTGAACAAAAGAAGAGTTAATGCATACGAGATGTTGCTGGTAATGAGGTTGCAAAACTCCATTATGTACCCAATCGGTACATTTAAAATATCCATAATGTTCAATTTCTTCGTTTCCTTTTATATAATAATAGATTGTTTTCGACGTTATGTGGATTATTTGCTCTTTTTCTTCTTTTCGGGAACGGGATCGTATCCGCCGTGGTTGTTGAAGGGATTGCATCGGAGCAGCCTCCATACGGTGAGTGCAGTTCCCACGAAAAAGCCCCGCTTTTCAAGGGCCTCGATGGCGTATTCGGAGCAGGTCGGATAAAATATACAGCTCGGTCTGCTCTTTTGAGGGGAGATAAATTTGCGATACCCCTTTATCAGCAGAATAAACGCCTTTTTCGGTATGTCACGAAGGCGGATCATTGCTCGCCGTCCTCGTCGGCTTTCTTGTCGATCATGCCCAGCTTGGTAAAGGCGTAGATCAGATCGTCCAAAATGAGCTGCATCTTAACGCGCGACGCGCTCTCGCGTGCGACGATGACGATGAGATATCCTTTTTTGATACCGTAATCGCGCTCCAAAAGACGGTATGCCTCGCGGATGACCCGCTTTGCGCGGTTGCGCTCGACAGCTCCGCCGATCTTTTTCGATACGGTGAGCCCGACTCTGTTCAAAAACTGTTTTTGCGGATTCTGGCGCTTTAAAAGACCTGCGTGAGTATCGCGAAGGACGTAAACGGTCAGGTTTCGCGCCGACTGCTTTTTGCCCTTTGCATAGGCCTTCGAATAGAGATGATTTTCACGAATAGCGGTTTGTTTCATTTTAAATATCCGCCCTTCAAAAATAAAAAAGGAAAACAGACGGAAAACAAAAGACGCTTTCCTTTCCATTTTCCGATTCATCGAAATGAAATCCGGCAAAAAGGCACTCTTTCGATAAATCGTACCGTTTTGCCGAAATAAAACCGTAACAGAAGGGCGCACGACAGCGTATTGCCTTCGCGCGCCTCTTTGCTTGCGCCCAAATTATAATGTGAGCTGTTTTCTACCTTTGGCGCGTCTTCTCTTGAGCACCTTTCTGCCGTTGGCGGTAGCCATTCTCTTTCTGAAGCCGTGTTCTACACTGCGCTGTCTCTTCTTGGGCTGGTAAGTTCTTTTCATTGCGCGCACCTCCTTTTTATTGTCAAGGGCAAGTCCCCCGAAATTTTTATTCGGGAAGCCCCCCGAATGAGCATAATTTTACGGACAAATTACGACCGTGAATTATATTATATACATAAAGTCAAGTATTTGTCAAGGGCATTTACATAAAATATTCATATTATTCACAATATTTTATCATAATTTTTGACAGTTACTAAATGTAGTGGTTGACACGATTTTTGACCACTATACGTCGAAGAAGGGTGAATAATATTTTTAACGAAGATTTTTTCGCCTTCTACGGGATAGGGCAAGCATAGTGCAAATTCTCCCTCTCCCAAAAGGAAGAGGTGTCCATAGAATCCTCGCTGTCGCTCGGATTCAAAAGGCAACTCGCAAGCGTGTAGCCTTAGAAAATTCGCTTTTCATTCTTGACGAATGAATTTTGTCTTGCTTCACAAGTCAAAAACAGCTAATTTCCCTCTGCCTAGATTAATCTTCGTGTGTAAAGAATTTCGCTGACGCGAAAATTCCCACTGCCTAGATTAATCTTCGTGTGTCTGTATGTTGATTACAGATGACAACTATCCGTTTACGCCCCCCGCAGGGGCGCCCCGCAGGGGGTTTTGCCCCCCGCCAGGGGTTTTTTTCAAAAAAGGCTTTTCAAATCAATTTTTTTGTATTATAATATATAATAAGATAGTATACTCTTTTTTAAACGAATGAAAGGTATTGTGTAAAATGAAGGAAAGATACACTGTTGAGATCGGCGGAGTTGAGCTGAGCATTGTCACCGAAGAGTCGCAGGAATACGTACTCGGACTCGCAAAGCTGATCGACGCGCGCATGAAACAGATCGTTATGACCTCAAAACGCTGCACAAAGACCGAGGCCGTAATGTTCTGCGCCCTCGATTACCTCGACGACAACTTAAAAACACGCCTCAAAGCGGACGAGCTTCGCGAAGAAAATGAAGCGCTCAAGGAAGAAAACGAATCTCTTAAAGCACAGCTCGCCGAAATCAGACAAAAATACCTCACAAAACCGTGAGTGACCTGCTGAAATGAAAGAAAAAACACTACTCTTGCCCGAGCTGCTCGCACCCGCGGGCACTCCCGAAGCGCTGATCGCCGCGCTGCGCGGCGGCGCCGATGCAGTTTATCTCGGCGGACGGCTGCTCAACGCGCGAATGAGAGCAAAAAACTTTGACGACAGCGCTCTGCGCGATGCCGTTTTGCGCTGTCACGACGCCGGATCGCGCATTTACGTCACGCTCAACACCATCGTTTTCGACCGCGAATGCGACGAGGCAATAAGATACGCTGTTTTCCTTTACGAATCGGGCGTGGACGCCCTCATCGTGTCCGACCTCGGGCTTGCATCGTCAATAAAAAAATATATCCCCGATTTTGAGCTTCACGCCTCCACCCAGCTCTCCTCGCACAATCATCTTGCGGGGATCGAGCTTGAAAAGCGCGGCTTTTCACGCATGGTGGTCGCGCGCGAACTTTCGAAGGAAAACATCCGCTCCACAGTTGAAAAATCGCCCATCGAGATCGAGATGTTCGTTCACGGCGCGCTCTGCGTTTCCCATTCGGGGCAGTGCCTTTGCAGTTGGGCGATGGGCGGCAGAAGCGGCAATCGCGGCGAGTGCGCACAGCCCTGCCGCATGAAATACAGCGGAAATCATCCGCTCAGCCTGCGCGACAACTGCCTGGCTTTTCACCTGCGCGATATCATCGACAGCGGCGTCGCATCGCTAAAAATTGAGGGACGTCTTAAATCGCCCGACTACGTCTATTCGGTCACCTCCACCTACCGCCGTCTGCTCGACGAAAGACGGAATGCAACAAAGAGCGAGATCGACAAAATGGCCCGCGTTTTCTCTCGTGACGGCTTTACCGACGGCTATTTTGAGGGAAAGATCGACCAGAAAATGCTGGGTATGAGGGCAGAAAACCAAAAGAGCGAAAGAAGCGAAAAGTTCCTCGATCTGTCGCACGGCAAAAAATATGAAATCAACAGGGAAAAGGTCAGCTTACCCGAGGGAAAGATCGAATTCGACTCGGTCGCTCCGCAGAAGATCAAGCAGAACACCGCCCGCTTTTACAACGTAAAATCGATTCCGAAGAGTGCCGAAAGCTTCTTTTCGCGCATCTATCTTCCCCTTGACATCTACGAAAAGGCAAATTCGGTGTGCGACGGCGTGCTGATTCCCCCCGTTATCCCCGACAGCGAGATCGAAAAGGTTGAAATTGCACTTAAAGAGGCATTTGACAAGGGCGCACGCCACGCGATGGTGGGAAACATCGGGCATATCGCCCTTGCAAAGAAGCACGGATACGTCTGCCACGGCGACTATCGCTTCAACGCCGCAAACCGCGGCTCACTCGCGGCCATCGCCGACGAATTTGAGGATATCATCCTTTCGCCCGAGCTCACGCTGCCCCGCCTGCGCGACATCACCGGTGCAAAAGCGGCCATCGTTTATGGGTATCTGCCTCTGATGACTCTTGAAAAATCGGTCATGCGATCAGAGATCCGCGACGAAAAGGGAGTAACTTTCCGCATAATAAACGAGGGCGGACGCGATATTCTGCTCAATTCCGCGCCGATCTGGATGGCCGATCGCGAAAAGGATCTTCGCGACGCCTTCATCTTCAACCGCCACTTCATTTTTACCACCGAAAGCGCCGCCGAATGTGAGCGCGTGATCGTCGGATACACCGAAAAACGCGAAATGAAGGGCAATTTCAAGAGAATTAAATAGGGAAAGACGATCGCTTCGATGAAAGCGAAACGATCCTCTCCCCGTTAAAAAGCAGGCACGAAGCGCCTGAGAGAATCACCAATACATATTAAGGAGCTCAAAATGAACAAGCTTGACGTTAAAATAAAGGCCGTACGCGATGGCGCGATCATTCCCAAATACGCCACAAGCGGATCCGCCGACTGCGATCTTTGCACCTGCATCGACGAGGACATCGTCATCGGAGTCGGCGAGATCGCCAAGGTCACGACGGGCGTCGCCATCTCGGCGGGACGCGATGATGTGGTCGCACTCGTGTTTGGCCGAAGCGGACTT
>JAFXHW010000096.1 GCA_017533545.1 Clostridia bacterium | reverse complement strand
ACTTAGGTCCGTATATTGAAGGAGAGTTTGACGCAAGACTTCTTGACGGATACGGAGATTTTACTGTCACCAAGTATGAAGGAAGCGAAGAAGATTACGCTCTTGTACTCGTTACCACAAATTATTTGCTTGCATTCACCGTAAAGTACGCCGACAAGCTCGTAACCGAAAATGCAAATATGAGCCTTTCCGAATACGGCTTCGTAATGGACGGATTTACTATCGTAGAATAAACGATATATTTAAAGGGTTGTCACGGTGTGACAACCCTTTTTTGTTGTTTGATACATTGACAAATCAGGTTGAATATGATATAGTGTACTACAGTTTTATATAATAAAACATACACTAAGAAAGGACAAAAGATGAAAAAAATAATCGCTTTAACTCTTTCGCTGCTTATGATCGCCGCAGTTGTCCCCTTCTCTGCTTTTGCAGGCAGATTTGAGGACATCGCGGACGGAAAGTGGTACACCGAGGGCATCAGCTTCTGCGCGGCAAACGACTATATGAGCGGCGTTGCCGACGGCGTTTTCGACCGTTCCTCCAACCTCACCCGCGCAATGTTCGTAACCATCCTTGCAAAGATCGACGGTGTCAACACCAACGATTATGCAAACAGAACCCTCTTCAGTGACGTCGCAGTCGGAAAGTGGTACACCGACGCGATCTACTACTGCTACAACAACGGTTACATGGCAGGACTTTCGGATACTGTATTCGGATACAAGAACACCGTAACCCGTGCAATGTTCGTAACCATCCTTGCTCAGATCGACGGAGCTGATCTTACCGAATACGAAGGCAAGTCCAGCTTCAGCGACGTCAAGACCGACGGCTGGTACACCGCAGCGATCGAGTGGGCATACCAGAACGGATACGCAGCAGGTATCGGCGAAGGCGTATTCGGCTACAAGGCTGACGTAAGCCGCGAGCAGATCGCTATCTTCTTCTACACCTACTCTGCATCTGTAGGCGTAGACGTAAGTGCAAAGGCCGACATCACCGGCTTTGCTGATTACGACAGAATCCACGATTGGGCACGTGACGCAATGGCATGGGCAGTAGAAGCCAAACTTATCGCAGGCACCAGCGACACCACCATTTCGCCCAGAGCGTCTGCAACCCGTTCTGAGATCGCTCTCATCGTAATGAACTACGTTGAGACCGTCAAGAACGCTCCCGTTGAAACTCCCGCTGAATAAGCGATAGCTTCAATATATTTAAAAGAGCACTCCTATCAAGGAGTGCTCTTTTGCTTTCGTTTTTGCAGTAACGGCGCCCGTGATATCCCGATGATGGGTTTTGCTTAAACTCCGCCGTAACCTTCCGTCGAGTAGGTCGATCCCTGCGACGTAGCTTCGTACACCGAATCGAACAAATTTGATCAAACCGTGTAGGGACCGGCCTCCCGGACGGTCCGATTTAATGGAATTCGATCTGAACCCATTAAAACGGGCGGATATGAAATCCGCCTCTACAATACCAAATATAATTTGATCAAATTTCACGGGCCGTCAAAAGCTTACCCGAAGCGTTGTGTAACAAGACGGGCTCAGCGCAAATCTCCTTGCCCAAAACAAAAAGGTTGTCTCGTATGAGACAACCTTCTGTAGTTGATTATCTGAGCCCGTTTTTTTTAATGAGTTCTTCGAGGTAGGATATCAACGTCTCTGCGCCGTTTTTATGACCTTCGGCCGACGGATGCGACGCCTTCCCTTTGCGATCCATAGGGATCTCGGCGACGTAATAACCCTTTTCGGCGCCCCCGAGCTCGTTTTCGACCATCGCCTTGATTCTGTTGCCGAAGGCGGCGGGAGCAAAGACGATGAGCGCGTCCGGGTGGGTCTCCTTGGCTTGTTCGCACAGCTGCTTTGCCTTGGCGATAACCTCTTCGTCGGTGGTTTCGGTCTTGTGGACGTAGACCGCGTCGTTTGCCAGCATATTGATGACGACGATATCGACCGGCCTCGATTCCTCGTAGAGGTAGTCGCCCTCGCTTATACGCGGGTAGGATAAATATACCTCGTTCATCGTGAAGGGATGGCCGCAGCAGGCCGCGCCGATGCCCTGAACCGCGACGACGCTGAAATCGACGCCGAGTGCTTCGGACACCAGATAGGGGTAGGCCAGGGTCGCGT
>JAFXHW010000014.1 GCA_017533545.1 Clostridia bacterium | reverse complement strand
GTGCGCACCTTGTCGCCGTATTGGGGAGTGCGGTAAACGATCTTGCTTTCATATAGCTCGTCGGTCAGATGGGAGAATACCTCGCTCGGAAGCTCAACGCGCACACCGATGTCCACACGGCTCGATTCGGTGGGAATATCGAGATCGGCGCAGACCGATTCCATCCATTTGCTGCCGCTTCGTCCGACCGAAATGATGTACTTGTCGGCGGTGTATTCCTTTTCAAGCGAGAAAATTTTGTATTTTCCGTCCTCGTAGCTGATCTTGTCAACGGGAGAATTGAAGAAGAAATCAACCTTGTCGCGCAGATGCTCGTAGATGTTTTCGAGCACGACGTAGTTTATATCGGTGCCGAGATGGCGAACCGAGGCATCGAGCAGATGCAGGTCGTTTTGCATGCAGATCTTTTTAAACTTGCTGCCCGCGGTCGAATAGAGCTTTGTGCCCTCTCCGCCGTGAAGCATGTTGATGTCGTCAACGTATTTCATAAGATCGATGGCCTGCTGCTTGCCGATGTATTGGTAAAGCGTGCCGCCAAAGTCGTTTGTGATGTTGTATTTGCCGTCGGAGAAAGCACCGGCACCGCCAAAGCCGCTCATGATGGAGCAGGTCTTGCACTCGATGCACGATTTTATCTTTTTGCCGTCGATGGGGCATTTGCGCTTGTTTAAGGCGTTGCCCGATTCAAAAACAGCTATTTTGAGCTGGGGAGCAAGCTTTGAAAGCTCGTAAGCGGAGAAAATGCCGCCCGGTCCCGCTCCTATTATAAGTACGTCGTAATTCATAACTCAACCTCCAAATATTCGGAATTTGTCATACAGGCTCGGATGTGTGAGGAGCCTTCGATATTCTCGGCTCGGCGCCCGTCAGATGGGAAAGATCGCGGTATTCGGCGATCGTGGGATCGTTGAATATCTTGGCAGGGATCTGCGATGTCCAGCCCTGCTCGTCGATTTCGGGAAGGTCGATTCCGAGCGCATACAAAACGATTGCGGCAAGATCGCGTATGTTCATCTCTTCGATCTCACTCTTGCTTATTCCCTTGCCCTTCGCGGCGAAGGTGACGTATTTTTCGGCATCGGTCCAGCCGCCGTGTGTGCGGTTGATTCCGCCGTGGTCGGATATGGCGATAAAGAGGGTATCGTCAAGTATGCCCGCTTCCTTTGCGGCTTCGTGAATGTCATGAAGATAGTTGTCAAGTACGTTAATTCTGTCAAGATGCTCGGGCGTGCCGTAGTCGAAGGTGTGACCCGCACCGTCAACACTGTCCATCTGAACGAAAAGGAAGGTGGGCTTTGCTTCCTTTATGTAATTGCATATTCTGGGAGTGAGGGCGGTATCTCTGTCGGTGTCCTGATCCACTCCCGCGTTGCTTTCAACGATACCGAAGGTGATGGGATTCCAGTCGCAGTACGATCCCAGACGAGCATCGGGCATAGCCTCGCGGATACGGCGGAAAAGAGAGGGGAAGGGGGAATCGAGAGGATATTGCCGCTGCATAATAAGGCCGTTGTTCAGCTTATGAACCTCGGGGCCGACGCCTAAAAGCATTGATCCCCAGCATTCAGCGCTGATAGTGGGATTTGACGACAAAGCCTTATATGTGACTGCGCCGTCTGCAAAAATACGGTCGAAATGAGGAGTAACGGCATTTTTTATAAATGACCCCGCACCGTCGATACCGACAACGATTACGTGGGAATACTTTTTATCTGACATGATACCCTCCGTTGATGTGTTGATTTACTGTTAAAACAAGGATTTGATTTTTATTTGATGTATGACTGTATTATATCATATCCGCGAGGAAATTACAATAAAACTGAGAAAAATAATGTGTAATAAATGAAGGGAAGGTTTACTGGCTCCCCTTCGAATCCTTCCATTTTCAAGGCAAAACAAAAACGGACACCTGCGGTGTCCGTTTTCGTTTTGGTGCGTGTTGACAAAAAAGATGCCTATCATTCTATTTCGGTTATTTCTATATTAGGCAATAATCTGTCATGTTTTTTATCGACACCTGCATACTTTCCGATAAAAGCTACGTCTAATTGATTTTCCCCTTTTTGAAGTTTAAATTCCTGGGTGCTTTCGTCAAGGTAATAACCAGAAACAAGAACTTCCTTCAGCAATCCATTTTCAACATCTTTTTCAAAAGACGCTTT
>JAFXHW010000095.1 GCA_017533545.1 Clostridia bacterium | reverse complement strand
TTGTTTATCCGTAGGGGCGACCATTGGTCGCCCGCGGGCGTTCGATGAACGCCCCTACAAAACAATATCAAACTTCCTTATGAGAAGGAGCCTTAGGGTGGATTTTTTTATTTATGTACGTTTTTTCGTTAAACAGAATTTCACAAAACGGTAAATGCCGTATCCGATGATGTATCCGACGGTGTTCAAAACAAGATCGTCGATATCGCTCGTGCGGTCATAGAAGGGAAGCTGGATTATTTCTATCGCGAGCGAAAAGCCGAATCCCGCTAGGATCGCCTTTAAGGGTGTGTCGAGCTTTTTGAATACCGCAGGCCAGACGATGCCGAGAGGGATAAACATGGCGGTATTGCCTATCAGATTGAGCAAGGTTTCGCGCATGGTGGGGTAGTCGAAAAGGTAGACAAAGGGGATCAGGTTAACTTTTAGCGGAAGGATATTCGCGCTGTCGAAAATCAACGGCTGAATTTGTCCGTTTACCGTACCAAAGGGGCAGAAGGTAAAGCGGACGACAACGACAATGCAGATATAGACGAGCAAAAGATGTGCTTCTCTCTTTAAAGAAAGCTTTTTGTATCTGATCGCACAGATCGAGCGGATAATTATCCAGATTGCGCTGACGATCAGCACCATTTGCGCATAAGTAACGTAAAACATATCCCTTTCCTTATTCGACGGTTATTTCTATATCACCCGTTGTGACCTTGATCTCGCATTTGCCGCCCGATGTGCTTTTTGGAACTTTGATATCTCCGGTAGAGCTGCTTGCGATGAAATTTTTTCCCGAAAGCAGACTTCCTTCGACGTCGCCGGTGGTCGTTTCGATGAATATTTCGCCGCCGTCGCATCGGTCGAATTCGATATCGCCCGTGCTTCGCTCGATCGATATTTTGCCGTCGGCGACGACGTTTTTCATATCGATATCGCCGGTGGTAGCCGCCGATATGAGACTTATGCACTTGACGTCGGTCAAAAGGGTATCGCCCGAGGTAAGCGCGAGCGCGATATCACCTGCGGTGACCCCTTTTAGAGATATATCGCCGGTGGTGGCCGTGATGTTCATGCTGCCTTTGCTCGATGCGCGGCATCTTATGTCGCCCGTTGCGGACGATATTGCAACGCTGTCGAAGGTGAAGCGGGAGTCTATGTCAACGTCGCCCGTGATCACCTTCACCGAAAGGTCGGAGTATTCGCTTTTCGGCAGATAAACCGTTATTTTCGGGGTGGAAAAGCCGATTCCGATGTGATCGTGCCATTTTCTTTCGTCGATAAGCTTTACCGTCAAAACACCGTCGATCACATCAACGGAGTGCTTTGCTTTTTCCTCTTCAAGGCATACAACCTTGCATTTGTCACCGTCGGTGGGGGCGATTATTACGTCGGCGGTGACGGTGTCGACCGAGATGGCAGAAAAATCACGCGATATGTCGTAGGTGTTGGTTACAAGATTTTGTGTGCTCAGCTTTGAAAAGTCCCATCCGCTTGAGCTGAGCGAGGAGGCAAAGAGTACTGCTCCCAATATAACCAGCGCAATTCCTACGATTATCCAATACTTATTCATTTATTTTTTCCTCCGTTTGGTAAATGGTAATTTTGTTAAATAGGCAGCGCCTTTGGTTGCATATTTGCAAAGATAGAAAAACAGGATAGCCAGTCCAGCCGATACTGCGGCGCAGCCTAATAAAGCGGCACCGGTAAGCGAGTGTCCCGACGCAAAAAGGACAATTCCCGCAACCGTACCGCCGACGGCGCATCCGATAAGTGATCCCAAAATCGCCCACAGTGAAATGATTACAGCCCACAGCGCAATATACAGCGCCAACACCGCCGAAAAAGCGGCGGCGAGCAGGGAAAACCAAAGGGGGAAACCGAGGATTATCAGCGCGATAGCGAGAGGGGACAGGTGCTTATTTTGTATATCATCGGCTGTTGACTTATTTTCGGTTACGATCTTCGACTGCTCTTTTGGGGCAGCCTCCGACAGTATTTGCTCCGCGATCGCGTCAATATCACCGATTGCGGCGACCGCCTCTTCTTCGGCGAGCCCTTCTTCCATTCTGTCCTCGATCATCTCGCTGTAAAAGCCGAGTCGCTCTTCAATGTCGGAGCTTGGCAGTCGGGATATTTTATCGCGAAGGGCGAGGATAAACTGTATTTTAGTCATCGTTTTTGCCCTCCGTTACGAATTTATATATGGTCATTATCTCTTTCCATTCGTTTTTGAAATCTTCGATGCGCGCAATGCCTGCGCTTGTGATTCGATAGTATTTGCGCAGCCGCCCGCCGTGCTCGGCTGTCCGTACGGTCAGCATATCTGCGCCTTCGAGCCGCTTTAAAACGGTGTACAGGGTGGACTCGGAAAGGCTGATGCAGTCGCTGAGGTCCTTTATGATCTTGTATCCGTACGATTC
>JAFXHW010000094.1 GCA_017533545.1 Clostridia bacterium | reverse complement strand
CTGCGGCGAGGGATATTACACGGCAGCCGTATCGGATGCGCTCGATAACGGAAAGGTCGCAGCTATAGATATATCAAAGCACGCCATAGCGTCGGCTTGCAAGCGAAAAGCCGAAAACGGCATCGATTATGCCGTCGCATCGGTCTATGCCATCCCCTGCCCCGACGCGCATTTCGATACTGTTATAAGCGTCTTTTCACCCTTTGCGCGCGAAGAATTTATTCGTGTTTTAAAGGATGGCGGCACACTTATCAGCGTCATTCCTCAACGCCGGCATCTGTACTCTCTCAAATGTGCCATCTACGACGAACCGTACGAAAACGAAGTACAGCCCTTTGAGGTCGAAGGTTTTGATCTTGTCGACAGCACCGATATATCATACGATTTCACCCTTACGTCAAATCAGGCGATATCCGACCTTTTTTCGATGACCCCCTACTACTACCGAACCCCCAAAAGCGGTCATGAAAGGCTGTCTTCCCTCAACTCTCTTACCCTTGAGGCGCGTTTCACAGTATTGGTATACAAAAAGAAATAAAGCCTGTTTCGTCCCCGTCAAAAACGGGGACTTTTTATTTCACTAAAACGCTCAAATTCTTGACTTATTAATAAATATATTATATAATAAATAAGATATTATGCAAAAGTATACTCTTTTTGGGATGTTGATTCCAAAAGAGCCTGTAAACCGACAAATTCCGCCATTTCACCGAAAGGATAATACATAAATTGCCTATCAAAATACCAGACGGACTTCCGGCAGCGAACGTCCTTGAAACAGAAAATATATTCGTAATGACCGAGCAGCGTGCGGTTCATCAGGACATAAGACCGCTGAAAATTGCCATAATGAATCTGATGCCCACAAAGATAGCCACCGAAACTCAGCTTATCAGACTTTTGTCCAACACCTCGCTGCAGATCGAGCTCACCCTTCTTTCGACGGCCTCGCACACTCCGAAGCACACTCCCCCGGAACATATGAGGACCTTCTACCGCACCCTTTACGAGGTGATAAACGAGCACTTCGACGGACTCATCATCACGGGTGCACCCGTTGAGGACAAGCAGTTCGAAGATGTTGATTACTGGCGCGAGCTCTGCGGACTTATGGAATGGGCAAAGACCCATGTTTTCTCCACCGTGTACATCTGCTGGGCAGCTCAGGCCGGACTTTACTACCACTACGGTGTTCCCAAATATCCGCTTGACAAAAAGATGTTCGGCATATTCGATCACAAAGTTCTCACCCCCTATCACCCGCTTGTACGCGGCTTTGATGAGATCTTCCACGCGCCTCACTCCCGTCACACCGAGATAAGACGCGAGGACGTTGAGAAGATAGACTCGCTTGAGATAATTGCCGAATCGGACGAGGCCGGAGTATATCTCGTTGCCGACAAATCGAATCGCCGCTTCTTCATCACCGGTCACTGCGAATACGACCGCGACACCTTGGCAAACGAGTATTTCCGCGACATTGACAAGGGTCTGCCCATCGAGCTTCCGAAGCACTATTTCCCGAATGACGATGCGTCTGCCACTCCCATGAATCTCTGGAGGGGACATGCCAACCTCCTCTTTTCAAACTGGCTGGGCAACATCGTATACCAGCTCACCCCCTACGATTTAAAAGAGCTTTCTTAACACACTCCATACATAAAGAAAGGCAGATGCCGCGTTATGGTATTCTCAAGTCTTGAATTTCTGTTTTTGTATTTTCCCATAACCATTCTCGCTTACTTTTTGGTGCCTGCAAAACACCTTAAATGGCGAAATCTCGTCTTGCTTTTAGTCAGCCTTGCGTTCTACGGCTGGGGCGAGCCCATCTACGTCTTTATCATGGTATTCTCGATCATACTCGACTACACCTGCGGATATTTCTGCGGCAAGTATCGGGAGAGCAATCCGAAAAAGGCGAAGATATCGCTGCTCGTATCGGTTATCGTAAATCTTTCCATTCTCGGCTTCTTCAAATATACCGATTTCTTTATCACCAATATAAACGCCATTTTCGGCTCCGAGATTCCCCTTCTCGGTCTGCCTTTGCCCATCGGTATTTCGTTCTACACCTTCCAGACCATGAGCTATACCATCGATATTTACCTCGGTCAGGCAAGAGTGCAGAAAAACATTGCATCCTTCGGTGCATACGTTACTCTTTTCCCCCAGCTTATCGCGGGTCCCATCATCCGTTATCAGGATATTGACGATCAGCTCCGTCAGCGCGACGAAAACGTAACCATGTTTGCGTCGGGCGTGCGCACCTTTATGGCAGGTATGGGCAAGAAGATATTCCTTGCCAACATGGCAGGTGCCATGTGGGAAACATTCAAGGCCGTCCCGCTTGATTCGCGCACCGTTCTCGGCTGCTGGATGGGTATGATATTCTACACCTTCCAGATCTATTTCGACTTCTCGGCATATTCCGATATGGCTATCGGTCTCGGCAAGATGCTCGGATTCAGATTCCTTGAGAACTTCAACTACCCCTACATCGCAAAATCGATCACCGATTTCTGGCGCCGTTGGCATATGTCGCTTTCCACCTGGTTCCGCGAATACGTCTACTTCCCTCTCGGCGGTTCGAGATGCGATGCAAAACGGAAAACATACCGCAACATCTTCGTTGTATGGTTCTTGACGGGCTTCTGGCACGGTGCTTCCTGGAACTACATCCTCTGGGGACTTTACTATTTTGCCCTTCTCGTTATCGAAAAGACCTTCCTTCTCAAATGGCTCAAGAAAGCGCCTGCCTTCGTTTCTCACATCTACACTCTCTTCTTTGTGGTACTCGGCTGGCTGCTCTTCGTATTTGAGGACATGGGCGCAGGAAGCATCTATCTCGGAAATATGTTTGGCATAGGTGTTACGTCATTTGCGAACGCAGGTGATTTTTACGATATCTGGCGCAACATCCTCTTCATTGCAATTCTCGCAATCGGCGCTACCCCCTATCCGAGAAAGATGTTCTACAAGCTCTACGACAAGCACTCCTGGAGCCGAGTTGCAGCCTGCGCAGGCGGCGCAGTTATCATGCTGTTCTCGGTTGCTTATCTTGTAGACTCCTCCTTCAACCCCTTCCTTTACTTCAGATTCTGAGAAAGGCGGTAGGATAAAATGAACAACATCGAAAATAACGTAAACGAAATAAAAAAGGCCGTCCCCGTCGACTCCCGTCCCGAGAGTCAGACCGAGCAGGACGCGCTGATGAACATTCAGTTTGCCCATGCAAAAGAGACCCGCAAGATCGACATTATAACCACCGTCATCCTCTGCGCCTTTATCTTCGGACTCTCCATTCTGATGTTCATCATGCCCGACGTAAGCTTTTCCGAGCAGGAAAACCGCTATCTGCAGCAGGCACCCAAATTCACGATGGAACGCCTCATTTCAGGCGAATTCACCGCCGAGATAAGCGAATATTTCGCCGACCAGTTCCCCTTGCGCGATTTCTTCGTAGGCCTGAAAGGCGGAGCTGAGATCGCTCAGGGCAAGGGAGAAAACAACAACGTTACCTTGGGCAAGGACGGATACATCATCACCCGTGACGACTATCCCTCAAAGGATATTCTCAAAAAGAATGCCGAAGGAATCATCTCATTTGCCGATGCAATGGAAAAGCTGGGAGATCCGTATATCGTCGCATTTGCAGGACGTCCGTCTGACGTGCTCTTTCCCTATCTGCCCGCAAATTACCCTCACGACAGGGTATCGGACAGCTGGGACTATTTTGTAAAGCTTATAAAGGCTGATGACTACATCACCTTTGTCGATCTCAAATCGCCCATCGCCGAAGAGATTTCTAAAAACTACATGAATGACGATGACAAGGGCGAAAATCAGCTCCTCTACCGCACCGACCATCACTGGACGTCGTTCGGTGCCTACGTCGGATACCGCGAGATCGTGCGAGCCATGGGTGTTGAGCCTAAGGAATTCGATTTCTTCAATCCCGAGCTCGTTTCCGATGAATTCTACGGCACGACCTGGTCGTCGGCAGGCATGAAGTGGATCGAGCCCGACGAGATGTACTATCTTCGCTACGATGGCGACGACAGCGACTATGTCACCACGATAGTTGATACAAACACCTCCTTTAACGGATTTTACGACCGTTCCTATCTCGACAAAAAGGACAAATACGCCTCATTTATCTCGGGCAACAACGCCCTGGTAACGATCGAAAAGGTAAACAACGTCGAAGAGGGACGTCAGAAGATTCTGCTCGTCAAGGACAGCTATGCTCACTCGCTTGCTCCCCTTCTTGCAGTCCATTTCGACTCGTTATAGTAGACCTGCGCTACTACAAGGAGAGTACGATAAACCTTTACGTTGAAGAAAATTGCGATCAGGCACTTGTCATGAGCTATCTCGGCAGTGTTTGCGAAGCAAACGTGTTTGAGATGTTCAAGCTCGGACTCAAGAGCTTTCTCGCCAAAAACTGATT
>JAFXHW010000013.1 GCA_017533545.1 Clostridia bacterium | reverse complement strand
TCGATGCCAAGATGCTTTCTAACTCCATTGAGAGCGCGCAGAAGCGAATCGAGGACAACAACTTCAAGCGCAGAAAGAACGTTCTCGCGTATGACGACGTTATGAATCAGCAGAGAACGCTGATCTATAAGCAGAGAGGCGACGTGCTTGAGGGCGGCGACGGAATCGAGGAGACCATCAAGAAGATGATGACCTCTACCGTTCGCGATCGCATTGAATACAACACCTCGGATGATCTGGCAGAGAACTGGAGCTTCGATGCATTGCGCGCAGACCTTCCTTATCTTTGCAACGAGGACGATTTCAGATATACTCCCGACGAGCTTAAAAAGCTCAAGCGCGAGGATATTACTGAAATGCTTGAGGCTCGTCTCAACGAAAAATACGATGAGAAGGAAAAGCTTTTCGGCAGAGAGACTTATCTCGAGATCCAGCGCTCGATCCTGCTGCGTAACGTTGACACCGCTTGGATGGAGCATATCGACGCTATGGACGATCTTAAGGGTATGATCAATCTTCAGGCATACGCTCACAGAGATCCCGTAAGCGAATACAGAATTACGGGCGGCGATATGTTTGATACAATGATAGAGGAGATTCGCGACAAGACTGTCAGAATGCTGCTTTCTGTCGTTCCGAAGCCTACTCAGACTATAAAGAGAGTTCAGGTCGCCAATCCTCTGACCGCAGGCTTTGAGGGCGGCACAACCAAGACCGTCAAAAAGGTCAGTATCCGCAAGGATGCCGCACAAAAGATCGGCAGAAACGATCCATGTCCCTGCGGATCGGGCAAAAAATACAAGAACTGCTGCGGAGCGGCAGGTAAAAGTGACTCCTGACAGGGAGATTAATTAAGACTAACGGAAGGATTTATCAATGGGCTTTGGTTTACTGTTGATCGGATATATGTTTGCCTTCGTAGCAGGCGCAGGTATGGGCAACTACCTTTTTGCAGGTATGCTTATAGGCGGTTTTCTGATGTATCTCGGACTTTCCGAGCTCAGAAAATACAGTCCTGCATTTATATTTGCGCTTATCGGAAGCATTCTGATAATTTTATGCTCATTCTGGGGAACTGCCGTTTGGCTCGATTCATTTCTATCTCTTGGCTGGGGCATTTCATCCGGAATCTTCGCTACGGTCTACGATTGGATCAAGTTCGTTGTGAATTTTGCCTTCAATATCGCTATGCTCTACGGTATTGCCGACATTTCAAGAAGAGTTGAGCTTATCGAAATGAGACAAAAGGCAGTTCGAAACATGATTTATCTTACCGTATTCAACGTGTATCAGATTATTATGTTTTTCCCGATAGAGTTCATAAAAAACGATCAGCCTTTCTTTTTTACAATACTGCTCATCCTTCGTCTTGTGTACACGATCGTCAACGCATGGTTGCTTTTCAGATGCTATGCGATGATATGCCCCGAGGGGCAGGAGGATATGCCTAAAAAGAGATCGCGCTTTGAATTCATAAATAAAATCCGCGACGCCAAGGATGCCAAAGAGGAAAAGGCTATTGAGGAAATGAAGGAATATTACGAAAGCAAGCTCAGGGCAAAAAACCAGAAGAAAAAATCAAAAAAGAAAAAATAAGAATTTTACAAATCAGTCGCGGCGCGCGGCAGAACGGAGGTTAAAATGGACGGTAGAATGAAAAAAAACGTCGGCTTTTCTTTGATGCCGATTGCGTTTTTGTTTCTCTTTGAGCCAAGATATACGCTCATCGATCCACTCCCCGATTTTATCGGTTATCTGCTTTTGTGCGCCGCTATTATCAACCTTGCCGATATAAATCCGCGTATTTACGAGGCTTTTCTCGGCTTCAGAAAGGCGATCCTCGTCGGCGCACTCAAATACGTTGCGCTATACATGCTATACAGCTTCGTTTCGGAGTCGGCAGGCACACCCGTTTACGACGGATCGGAAAATTGGGTGGTCGGCGCATTCCACGAGTCCGAAATGGCGGTTGGAATACTTCTGTTTGTTTTCGTCTTTGGATTGTTCGAGCTCGTCGTTCTTTTGCCAGCCTACAGAAGCTTGTTTGAGGGTCTGCTCTCGCTCGGTATGTATAACGATGGCACGGCGATCTACCTCAAAAAGATCACAAAAAGAGAACGGATAGACAAAAAGACGGGAAAAAAGACGG
>JAFXHW010000093.1 GCA_017533545.1 Clostridia bacterium | reverse complement strand
GAGCGACATTGTGCCGTAGGGAACGTGTACGAGCTTGTCGGCCCAATCATAGCCCATAAGCTCGACTACCTTGAACCACTGTGCAAAGTGGAGCGACTGACCTGCCGAGGTAACGTAGATGCAGCGGTCGAAATCGAAGGTGTCGTGACGGTAAACTGCGGCCGCAATATCGCGTGCGGGATAAAGGGTGGAGCCGTCGCGCTTCAGAATAAGGCAGGGCGGCATATTGTAATCGGAAAGATTTACTATCGATGCGCCGTCATCGAGAGTGAGGAGGTTCTTGTTTCTCATGTTTTCAACAGCCGCGGGCATCTTGTCGGTGAAAAAGCTTTCGCCCATGTAATAATCAAACTCGATACCGAGCTGTTCGTAGGTCTTTTTGTATTCGTCGAGCGACATATCGATGCACTCTTTCCAGAGCGCGGTATTGTCGGGATCGCCGTTTTCGAGCTTTGTAAACTCAGCTCTTGCCTCGTCGAAGAGAGAAGGATCCTTCTCGGCCTCCTCGTGGAACTTGATATAAAGGGAAACGAGGCCGTCAACTCCGTTTTCTTTTAGCTTGTCAAGATCTCCCCATTTGCGGCAGGCAACGATCTGCTTGCCGAAGGAGGTACCCCAGTCTCCGAGGTGGTTGATGCCGATACACTTATATCCCGAGAACTCGAAAAGCTTCTTTATCGAATGACCGATAACGGTAGTTCCGAGATGTCCCAGATGGAAGGGCTTTGCGATGTTGGGAGAGGAATAGTCTAAAACAACGGTCTTGCCTTCGCCCACGTTGGATGAGCCGTAGCTTTCGCCCTGCTCATTGATATTTTCGATGAGCACATTTGCCCAATAGCGATCGGAGATGAAGAAATTGACGTAGCCTCCGACCGTTTCGATCTTTTCGATCTCATCGCACTCAAAGCCGTCGGCAATGTCTGCGGCGATTGCGGGGGGCGCTTTGCGAAGAGATTTCGAAAGTTTGAAGCAGGGCAGCGAAAGGTCGCCCATCTTGCTGTCGGGCGGATATTCAAGCATCGACTCGATCAAAGATGCTTCAACTTCAAATTTTTTCGAAATATGTTCGGCAATTTTTGCTTTGATATTTTTCATTGTCATCTTCGGCCCTCCCATAAGAAGGGGCCTTTCCTCTCTGTATTTTGTGCTGTTTTAGTTTAAAGATATATGTGTCAGACCGTTATTCCCGAAATAGCAGACGTAGCTAAAGCCGATCTCGCGCAAAAGCTCATACGTTTCTCTGATATTGCATCCAACGTGCTCGGAAAAGTGTGCATCCGAGCCGACAGTTATCATCTCTCCGCCCAGTGAACGGTAAAAGCGGATAAGATTCTCGTCGGGAAAGGTCATACCTGCGCCCTGGCGCAGACCGGACGTGTTTACCTCAAGGGCAATCCCCTTTTCGATGAGTCTCAAAAAGATCTGCTCAATCTGCTCGGCAAAGGGCTTCATATCGAGCGTTTTGCCTGCGCGGATAACGTATCTTATAGGATATGTCAGATGCGCCAGCGTATTGATCTTGCACCCGTGAGCGCCAGTATCAAGCAAGAGCCGATATGTCTCGTCAAGATCACGCTGCCATAGCAGCTCGATCTGTCGATCGGTCATCTTCGTGTAGTCGAGCATGCAGAAATCGGGTACGCCGACAAGGTTATGAAGTGAGCCGATGATAAAATCAAATCCCTGCTTTTCGATAAGCGCACGCGTTTTTTCGGGATGAGTGTAGGGCTGGCCGAGCTCGACTCCGTAAGCGATCTCGACTTTACCCTCATACTTTTCACGCGCTTCGAGCACAGCCTTTTTCGCGCCCTCGGCATCGTAGTGGTCGTAGTATCCTTCAAACTCGCCGTCGCAATCAAGGTGATCTGTGAGGGCGATTTTCTGAATACCCTTTTCCATCGCCGCCCGGCAAAGCTCGTCGACCGATTGATGTCCGTCAAAAGAGAAGACGGAATGTGTATGTGAATCTGCGTAGATCATTCTTTTTTTCCAAAGCCTATTATTTTTTTAGCTTGTTTACGAATTTTTCCATTCGGGAAAGCGCCTCGGTAATATGCTTTACCGAGTAAGCGTAGGAGATTCTGGCAAAGCCCTCTCCGCAATCGCCGAATGCCGTTCCTGGAACGATGGCAACCCCCTCTTCGTCGAGCAGTCGGGTGCAGAATTCCTCGGACGAAAGTCCGAACGCGCCGATATTGGGGTAGACGTAGAAGGCACCCTCGGGCTCAAAGCAGGGGATACCCATTTTTCTAAGTCCGCTTACCAACAAGCGGCGGCGGCGGTTATATTCCTCTGTCATGTATGCGACATCATCGTCGCCGTTGAGCATCGCCTCGACGGCGGCATGCTGGCTGACGGTGGGAGCGCACATGATGGCGTATTGATGGATCTTGAGCATCTGCTTTGTGATCTCGGCAGGAGCGGCGATATATCCGAGTCGCCAGCCGGTCATGGCAAACGCCTTCGAAAATCCCGATGCGATTATCGTGCGCTCAATCATGCCCTCAAAGGATGCGATCGACACGTGGCGGCCGCTGTAAGTCAGCTCGGCGTATATCTCGTCGGAGAGCACCATAATATCGGTGGTACGAAGGATTTCGGCGATGGGCGCGAGATCCTCTTTTGTCATTATAGCGCCCGTGGGATTGTTGGGATAGGGCAAAACGAGCAGCTTTGTTTTTTCGCTGATAGCCGCCTTAAGCTCGTCGGCTGTCAGCTTGAAGCTGTTTTCTTCCTTGGTCTCAACTATGACAGGAGTTCCGCCTGCCATTTTTACGAGCGGATCGTAGCAAACAAATGCGGGCTGGGGGATAATAACCTCATCGCCCGGATTAACAAGGGCACGTATAGCCATATCAATGGCTTCGCTGCCGCCCACCGTTACCGTGATCTCGCTTTTTGCGTTGTAGCTAAGATCGAAACGGCGGGAAAGATATGCACTTATCGCCTCTCGCAGCTCGCTGAGTCCGCTGTTTGAGGTATAATGAGTCTTGCCCTTTTCAAGACTTCTTATTGCGGCTTCTCTTATATGCCAGGGAGTCTGGAAGTCGGGCTCGCCTATGGTAAGCGAAAGCACGTCCTTGCGGTCGCCGAGAAGGTCGAAAAATTTTCTTATTCCCGACGGCTTTAACTCAACGGCACTCTTTGAAAGCACCTTACTATAATCTATCATATCAAAACACCGATCAAATTAAACAAGTATTTC
>JAFXHW010000092.1 GCA_017533545.1 Clostridia bacterium | reverse complement strand
GGGTCGGTGCTCTTGACTTCCTTCTCTAAATCAACACGCTTTGAGCGTTACTCCAAAAAATTCGCTTCCTGTTTCCTCTCATCAACACACAAAAAAGCGGACTCCCTCTCGAAAGCCCGCTTTTTTATTACTTATTCAATTTTTCAATGTCATTCTTGCGGATCTCAACGCGTCTGACCTTGCCGCTGATGGTCTTGGGCAGCTCGCTGACAAACTCGACGATTCTGGGATACTTATAGGGTGCTGTGTGCGTCTTGACGTATTCCTGGATCTCCTTTTTCAGCGCGTCGGTACCCTCGGTGCCCTTGACAAGCACGATAGTCGCCTTGACGATCTGACCTCTGACCTCATCGGGCACGGGAGTGATCGCGCACTCGAGAACGTAGGGCAGCTCCATGATAACGCTTTCGATCTCGAACGGGCCGATACGGTATCCCGACGACTTGATAACG
This sequence comes from Clostridia bacterium, assembly GCA_017533545.1. The sequence goes on along the minus strand of JAFXHW010000092.1, from coordinate 6,419 downwards.
TCGTCGATACGTCCGACATACCAGAGGTATCCGTCCTCGTCCATCGATGCGGTATCGCCGGTATGGTAATAGCCATCGTGCCATGCTTCCTTCGTCTTTTCCTCGTCGAGGTAATAGCCGATAAACAGTCCGCAGGGAACGTTATCCTTGGTGCGGATGCAGATCTCGCCGGTGTCACCCGTCTTGCACTCGTTTCCGTCGGGATCGAGAATTACAACGTCGTAAAGCGGGCTGGGCTTACCCATCGAACCGATTCTGGGTGTGGATCCCACGAAATTGGCGATCGAAAGAGTGGTCTCGGTCTGGCCAAAGCCCTCCATGATGGTGAGGCCTGTTGCCTTTTTGAACTGGTTGAAGACCTCGGGATTAAGCGCCTCTCCTGCCGTCGTGGCATATTGGATAGACGAAAGGTCGTATTTCGACAGATCCTCTTTGATAAAGAAGCGATACATCGTGGGAGGTGCGCAGAAGGTGGTTATGCCGTATTTTTTGAACATCGGCAGAATGTCTTCCGAACGGAAGCGATCGAAATCGTATGTAAATACAGCCGCCTCGCAAAGCCACTGACCGTAAAGCTTGCCCCAGAGTGCCTTACCCCATCCGGTATCGGAGATCGTAAAGTGCAGTCCGTTGGGATTTACGTTATGCCAATGCTTGGCTGTGGGATAGTGTCCGAGCGCATATTTATAAGAGTGTGTCGCGATGCGGGGATAGCCCGTTGTGCCCGAGGTAAAGAGCATGAGCATCGGGTCGTCGCCGCACGGGGTATTTTCGGTGCGGTAGTAGTGGGTGCTGAAGCGCTCCATTTCAACATTGAAGTCGTACCAGCCATCCTTTTTGCCTCCCACGAGGATCTTGAGCATATCGGGGAAGTCGGCTGCTGCCTTTTCGGCCTCGTTCGATACCTCGCCGTCAGCGGTGCAGACTATCGCCTTTACACGTGCGGCCTTGTATCTGTATGTAAAATCGTGCTCGACGAGCTGATTTGTCGCGGGGATCGCGATAGCGCCGATCTTATGAAGCGCGAGCATGCAGAACCAGAACTGGTAATGACGCTTTAAAACGAGCATGACGGTATCGCCCTTTTTGATACCGAGAGACTCGAAATAGTTGGCAGTCTTTGCCGAATATTTCTTCATATCGGCGAAAGTGAAGGCGCGGTCGGTCTTGTCGTTCGCTACCCACATCATAGCCAGCTTGTCGGGATTCTTCTTTGCAATTTCGTCGACACAGTCGAATGCGAAATTGAATTTGTCGTCATTTTTGAAGGAAATTCCGTTGAATACACCGTTTTCATCATAGGTCGAGGTGATAAAGGCATCGGCAACGGTGCTCGCGTCCTCTTCCTTTTCAACCGCCTTTGCGGCAACAAAGGTTTTCTCGGGATATTCCTCACTGAACTCGCCGTCCTGCGGGTTCAGAACAACCGCATGGAACTCGCAGCCTCCCTCGCTGACAGCGATCATACCGTGAGGTATAAGGCTGTTGTAGAAGATGGAGTCGCCCTCGTAGAGCGTGTCGACATGATTGCCGATCTGCACCTTGAGCGCGCCCTTGACGATTACGTCAAATTCCTGTCCGTTATGCGAATTGAGCTTGATGGGAGCATTCTGCTCTTCGGCAAGATAGGGGAATTTTACAAGGAAGGGCTCGGCAAGCTTATCCTTGAACTTTGGCGCAAGATTGTTATATACAACGCCGTGTTTTTTTACTATCTGAAGTCCCTCGCCCTTACGGGTGACGGCGAAGGATGTAAGAGTGGAGCTTCGACCCTCAAGCAGATCGACAACCTCAACATCGCAGGCCTTTGCACACTTGTAGATAAAGGTAAAGCTGAAATCGGTCTCTCCCTTTTCCAAAAGCATATAATCCTCAAGCGAAACACCTGTCAGCTTTGCAAGCTGGGCGGGAGTATATCCCTTTGCTTCGCGAAGATCCTTGATTCTTCTCGCGACATCTTTCAAACTGTAATCCATTTTTAGTTGTCTCCTTTCAAAAATGACATTTTGTTTAATGGTTTACCGATTTGAATAAAACAAAAAACTCGCCTCAAATTTCTTTGAGACGAGTATTAAACCCGCGGTACCACTCAAATTACGGAATTTTTTCCGTCACTTACCGGACTCAATCAAGCCCTTTGCCTTTACGCAGCAATACGGAAGGAGTCTACTTGCCTTTCATACAAGGCTTTCGGTCCTCCGACTCAGAAGTGATAGGTCATATGGAAAATCTCGCTATTGTCTCGCACCGTCCGACAACTCTCTGTAAGTAAAACTTTCCGACCGTCTTCATCGCAGTCGTTCTTTGTGATATTCAAATTTTTACACATTTTAGCACACTAAAGTTGATTTGTCAATACTTTTTACAAAAAAAATATTACTGTGCCCTATTTTTTCCTTTAAGCGTTAACCGAATAATCCTTTTTAAAGCCGTGCGAGCCGAATATCTGCCACTGTCCCACGCCGAGCCGCTGCATTATCGCCCTTCTCTCCTCGGCACAAACAGAGGGATCGGTATCTACCGATGTCATCAGTATGGGCGCGTACTTATTGTACTCTGCCTGTTCTGCAGTCAGCGCGTGAAGATTGATGTATATATCGCCCGTAAAAGCAATATGCTTTGAGTAATCGATCAGAACGATCTCGCCCGGCAGATGTCCTCCTCTGCCCTCATACACTTCAAAATGAAGCTCGCCGAAATCAAAAAATCCGATCTGTGTGAGCGGCTCCTTCGATTCCTCTGTGTCATTCCACATGGCGTGTATCTTTTCGGGATCGACCGCTTTGTACGATGTCAATATTTTGCAGATATTTATATAGGGCTTGTGAAGCGGATTGCTTTCACGGTATCCGCCCTTTTTGAGGTACTCGTTTTCAAGGCAGCGTGCAGTTTTGTGGGAGGTGATGATTTCGTCGAAAACGGGCAGTAAGCCGCAATGATCCAAATCGGCATGAGTGACGAGTATTTGTTTTTTCATGCTGTCGAAATCGGGCATGATGCGCCTGAATATTTCAAGCATCTCTTCACGGTAGCAAGCGTATCCGCAATCGATAAACAGCGTTTCGCCGTTGCTGTTAATTATGATCGTATTGCTGCCGCAGGGCGGTTCGATCAGAGTAACGGTCGTTGCCTCGGTAATTTTATGCGTGCTTATCCTCGGGTTGAAGCCGCCTCCCTTGGACTTGCCGAGCAGCTCGGCAAACCTGCTTATACTGTCAAAGGTTCTGTATGGCGAAAGGCCCTTATCGTCCAGCGTCTGCATTGCCAGATTGACATATACCAAAAGCTCGCGCCTTACGTCCTCCGAAAGACCCATGGTCCGCGAAAGGCCCATAACATAGGTGTTATAGAAAATACTGTTGTCATACACCTTTTCGGAGCTGTTGTAATCGATGACTCTGACTCGGCAAAGTTTTTCGGCTTCTTTGAGGAATTCGGTCACCATATCGGGATTATCAACGTACAGTCCCATCTTGAAATACTGATAATCACTGCCGTTTTCCTGCGAGCTTATATATGATATATTAAAATTAAAATCATTGATCAGCACGAGCACGTCGTAAACGCTTCCCGGTCTGTCTTCAAGACAAAATTCAATAAGCACGATGCTCGTTTTGCTTTCGCCGTTTTGAAGATAACCTATTCTTTCAAGCTCTGTGTCCGCCATTTTCAGCTGATCTGCCGTTCCTTCGGCATCAATAAACAAAGTATGGCAGTCAAGTGCCTTGTTATAGCTTACGCGGGTAATGTTGATCCCGAGCGTTGAAAAGCATTGGCTTGCCTTTAAAAATGCGCCAATGTGGTCGGGCATTGATGTTACATACGTTTTTTTCAAGCTTAATCACCGTTCCTTATGCTTTTTTATCAAACCAAGCGGCATTTTACAATGGCCTCTGTCACGTCCGTCAAAACAAGCTCGCCCTTTTGATTAAAAGCTTCAATGCTTATCTCGGCAAGTCCGTTTTTTGCATTTCTTTTTTCAAGCCTTGTAATTTTGGCCCTTCCCGTCAGAATATCGTCGGCATAAACGGGTCTCAGCCATTCGATCTTTGTGGATTTGCCGGCCAGAAGCTCCTCGCCGAAAAAGTCACATTCGAGATATTTTGCCCAAACCGACATAAAGGACATTACTCCGGGCGCGATAAGCTTGCCGAACGTGGTCTTTTTTGCGTATTCTTCGTCGGTGTGAAGGGGTATATTGTCGTAATCCTTTGCAAAGGAGACCATTTTTTCTTTTTTTATGACGGCAGGAGCACATTGTACCTCCATGCCAACTTTCAGATCGTCAAAATACATTGTCTGTCACCTTCATAATCAAATGATGCTTAAGACCGCGCGGCCCTATGCATCATTTTGCGTAAATTTGCGGTTTTTATGCTTTCAGCTCAAGTTTTTCGGCCGATTCTTCTCTCATCTTATATTTTTCTGAAAGCTGTCGTCAACAGCCCCGATTCACTTAAGCCCAAGTTTTTCGGCCGATTCTTCGCGCATCTTATACTTTACCCGACTGTCGTCCACAGCCGGTGCTTATTTCAGCCCTAATTTTTCGGCCGATTCTTCTCTCATTTTATATTTTAAAATCTTGCCTGCCGCATTCATGGGGAATTCGCTGACGAACATGAAATATTTCGGAACCTTATGACGCGCAATAGATGCATTTCCGAATTCGCGCATCTCGTTTTCGTCAGCACTCTCGCCCTTATGAAGAATTATCCAGGCACAGCATTCCTCGCCGTACTTTTCGTCGGGCACGCCGACGACCTGAACGTCGCGTACCTTGGGATTTGTGAGGTAAAACTCCTCGATCTCACGCGGATAAAGGTTCTCTCCTCCGCGAATGATCATATCCTTGAGTCGGCCGGTGACCTTGTAATATCCGTCGGGCGTTCTCATGCATATATCGCCCGAATGGAGCCAGCCGTCACGGTCGATGGCCTGAGCAGTCGCCTCGGGCATCTTGTAATATCCCTTCATGATGTTGAATCCGCGTGCAACGAACTCGCCGCTCTCGCCGTCGGGCAGATCGGCCCCCGTTTCGGGATCGATGATCTTGCACTCCACTCCGGGGAAGGCGCTTCCGACAGTTTCAACGCGATGGTCAATATCCTCGTTGACCTCGCCCATGGTGCATCCGGGCGATGCCTCGGTCTGACCGTAAACGGAGATTATCTCGCGCATATTCATCTCCTCGGCCGCGCGGCGCATAAGATCCGCCGGGCAGTTTGCGCCCGCCATAATTCCGGTACGCATATAGGAAAAGTCGGTCTTGGCAAAATCGGGATGATTGAACATGGCGATAAACATCGTGGGTACGCCGTTAAAGCAGGTGATCTTCTCATCGTTGACGCAGGAAAGCGACGATTTGGGCGAGAAATAGGGGATCGGACAGAGCGTGCCGCCGTGGGTCATCATCGATGTCATCGAAAGCACCATTCCGAAGCAATGGAACATGGGCACCTGGATCATCATGCGGTCGGCAGTGGAAAGATCCATTCTGTCGCCTATGGTCTTGCCGTTGTTTACGATATTGCGGTGAGTGAGCATTACACCCTTGGGGAATCCCGTGGTACCCGATGTATACTGCATATTGCAGACGTCGTCGGGTTTTACAAGAGATGCACGGCGGCGCACCTCCTCACGAGGAACAAGGGAGGCCCTGTCAAGCATCTGCTCGTAGGTAAGACAGCCGTCCATATTGAATCCGACGGTTACTACATTGCGCAAAAAGGGCAGATTCTTCGAATAAAGGGGAGTGCCCGGAGTGAGCGTCTTCAGCTCGGGGCAGAGTTCTTCAATGATAGCCTTATAGTTGATGTCCTTGCAGTATTCAATCATCACAAGTGTATGTGTGTCCGACTGCTTTAAGAGATACTCGATCTCGTGGATCTTATATGCGGTGTTGACGGTAACCAATACAGCGCCGATCTTGGTAGTCGCCCAGAAGGTGAGATACCACTCGGGCACGTTCGTCGCCCATACCGCAACGTGATCGCCCGCCTTTACTCCGAGCGAGATAAGGGCGGCGGCACATTCGTCAACGTCGCGTCTGAACTGCTCATAAGTACGGGTATAGTCGAGTGTGGGATATTTGAAAGCATACTGGTCGGGATAGGTCTCGGCCATGGTATCGAGCACGTCGGAAAAGGTGGCGTCGATGACATCGTACTTTTTCCACACAAATGTTCCCGTTCTGGCGCGGTTGTAGTATGCATGATCATATGTTTTTTTCTCGCGGTTGAGCGAGGAAATGTAGTTTGTGAAATGGGTCAGAACGATGTCGGCATCGCTTATCTCTTCATTCCATGCGGCGCAGATAAAGCCATCGTAGTTAAGCGAAGACAGCGCTCCCATCAGCTTTTCGACATCGAGGTCTCCCTCGCCGATAAGCACGGTCTTGCCATCCTTCATATCGCCCAGTC
>JAFXHW010000091.1 GCA_017533545.1 Clostridia bacterium | reverse complement strand
CCTCTTCGGTTTCTTCCTCGGTTGTCACCTCTTCGGTTTCTTCCTCGGTCGTCTCATTATCGGATTCTACCGATTCAAGAGCCACATTGTCCGAATCCTCAGCAAACACGCTCATCGGCATCATACCGACGATCATCATGATGCTGAGAAGCACCGCCATGAGACGCTTAAAATTAAGTTTCATGTGCATTGAAACTCCTTTCTTGTTTATATATATTTAAATTTTTCATTGTTGTCCGTTTTTGGGACGTATTTTGAAAAAATTGAATAGGATATTATAAACGCGGTTATGTGTGAGGATCGGATTTAGCTTTCCTCTTTGCTGAACGGTTTTCTTTGGTGTGCACAGTCCACTCAATCGTGAAAAGCGCAGAAATCAACGCGTTGTACCGGGTTATATAAGTGTGTAATGTAAGAAATCGATCGGTCTCCTTGGGTAATTTCCTTTTATCGTATATTTATGGAAAAATATGTAATGACAGAAGGCCACTTTCCGACATTAATACATAGTATATTATACAACCAATGATGTTGTTTGTCAACCTAATTTGGAATTTTCTGTATTAAATTTTGACGGTTTTATCTCGTAATTTTGTAGCAATCCAAACAAAAATAACGAGAAATTTATCTACAGGGAGTATGGCTGTTCACGCCGTTTATTCCATCCTTTAGTCGCCCTCCCCAATTTATTATCATTGCGTCATCATTACGTCAAAAAAGGACATCTCCCGATGTCCTTTCAGTAATTATACGTTATGTATCGAACACTATCCTCTGCCGTGCGGATGTGGCAGCAGCGTCGTCCATGCGATAGAGCTTGACTATCGGGAAAAGACGATGCCCGTCGACATTGACGGCACGCTCGGTATCGGCAAAGTCCTCCGCACCGCCGCCAAGCTCGGCATAGATGATATCTCCGTCGGAGTAGATGCCCTTTTCATTCTTTTCTACCTTGCCCGACGTTTCGGCAAAAAGCAGATCGCTGTTTTTTCTGACGTACCAAAGTCCTTCAGCGAGGCGCATGGTGCAGCAGAAGGGTGCCTCGTACATCTGCAGAGCGAGGGTGGTCTTGCCGCTCTCGTGTGACACGATATCGTCGGGTCCCGCACCGCCGTTCGGGCGCTGGAGAGTGGCAAATCCGTTATGCCACACGCGCGCGGCCATGGTGCGGTAATGGCAATCGTTTGTCGCCTTGTATATCTCGAGCGCGAGCATCAGCGAATCGACAACGGCGCAGGGCTCGGTCCAGCTGTCATGCCTGCCCCACCAGTTGGCGTTCTGATAGGAATAGGTCATGCCGCCGCAAATTTCGTAGCAGTCCCATATCTTTTTCGCGCATTCGAGGTAGAAATCATCGCCGGTGACGCCGTACATGCGCATCATGCCCCGTCCCGCCGTCAGCGTGCAATGGGTCTGAGCCTTGATTGACACCTTATCGAGCGAAGAGTAGAAGAAGATCATCTCGTCGACAAGCTCTTTCGTACGATCATCTCGGGTAATCGCGTATGCGTGAGTCAGTCCGTCGATCGACATAAAGGCGGCGCAGGTATCCGACGAGAGCAGCCATCTGTCGCGTTTGCCGATCTCCTCGCCGCTGACTCCTCCGGTGTTTTGGCCGCCGCGCTCGACGGGATATCCCGCGATCTCGCCTTTTAGAGGCATATAGAGGTTGTTGACGACGTTCTTTATGTGCAAGAGCGCTCTCTCATCGTCAAACTGCTCGTAATACTCGCAAAGTCCGCGGAGCAGCCAGGAGTGGCCCGACAGCTGTTCCTCACGGAAAAGGCCGTCGCCGCACGCGCCGAGATATCCGAGAGCGTTCAGCCGCTCTGGCATTTTTGCCATCATCTTCTCCATGCAGTCGATCTTTCGCCCCGACATTTTGTAATGCGAAACGAAGGCGAGCAGCGCGCGCCCCTCCTTGTCGCCCATCCAACTGTAATCGATGGGAGTAAACACCTGATCGATCCCGTAGTATGGGTCGTCCGCAAGGCGTCTGAAATTCAGATCTATGCGCTCATCGAGCTCTTTTTGACATATTTTAAGCATAGTGCCGTCCTTTTTGATGTGATGATCTGATTATAGCACACAAGTATGAACAATTATAGCACTCCACCATCCAAAAGCAACCATTCTTGACAGTTTTACAAAAATGTGGTATAATATCGTAAACGTTCGTAAAAGCCAACCGATTCAATATTTCGCATAAAACCATATAACATTACAATACAGATAGCAGGTGATATCAGTGAAAATTTTCAAACGAGTTTTTTCGGTTTTGTTGGCAATTCTATTAACACCTCTCATTTCCACTGTTGCATATGCAAAAAGTACCAATGACGTTACCTTTAACAGCGGCAAGGCCTATTTGGATACCGGCTGGGCCGACGATGAATTTATGATTGCCTTTAATTGGACGTCGACAAAAAAAGTAACGAATTATGGCAT
>JAFXHW010000012.1 GCA_017533545.1 Clostridia bacterium | reverse complement strand
GGAATATGAGGATTTATAAGTCATGTGCAGTCAGACTGCCGGGTTCGAAAAGTATTGTTTTTGAATTTTTGGATTGCAAAATTTGGTTTTTTCTGTTTTTTGTCCGAGCGAAAAAAAGAAAACCCGACCTCGAAAAGCCGTATAAATACTTGGTTTTATAACAAAAACACCATTGGGTCCGAACTTGGGGGTTCAGATTTCAATGGTGTCTTCATATGGTGCGGGTAACAGGAATTGAACCTGCACGAAGTTGCCCCCACTAGAACCTGAATCTAGCGCGTCTGCCAGTTCCGCCATACCCGCATATATCGGTCTTTTCACCGCTTAATGATTATAGCATATTTTTTATTTTTTGTCAATAACAAATAGAAATATTTATACACGCCTCCCTTTTTCACCCTGCCCTATACACGCAAACACAAAAAAAGATTAAATTTGCTAAATTATTTCTAATGTATTACTATTTTGTTCACAAAATCGTATTAAAATAAGTATATCAGCATAATAAGATTATAAGTTAATTTTACTTTAAAGGAGAACAAACAAATGAAATTTGCTTTGTATTTCGGAAACCGCGGATTTATGCCCGCTGAGCTTATCGAAGGTGCACGCGAAGATATGGTCAAGGCTGTCACCGACGCCGGCCACGAGTACCTCATCATGGACAAGGACGCAACCCGCTACGGCGCAGTTGAGACCCGCGACGAAGGACGTCTTTACCACGATTGGCTCAAGTCCCACGAGGGTGAATACGACGGCGTTATCCTCTGCATGCCCATTTTCGTTGACGAAAACGGTGCTGTTGCCGCATTGCAGGATGCAGGTGTTCCGATCCTTATGCAGGCATATCCCGACGAGATCGGCAAAATGGATTTCAAGCATCGCCGCGATGCTTTCTGCGGTAAATTCTCTGTTACCGACGTTTTCTATCAGTATAAGATCCCCTTCACCGTTATGAAGCCCCACGTTGTTCATCCCTTAAGCGAAAAGTTCCAGGAAAATCTCCGCGATTTTGCTGCTATCTGCCGCGTTGTAAAGGGCATGAAGAGATTCAACCTCGGCTGCATCGGTGCAAGAACCACCGCATTCAAGACCGTCCGTTTCGACGAGCTTACAATGCAGAGATACGGCATCAACGTTGAGTCCTTCGACCTTTCCGAGCTCATCTTCTTCGTAAATCAGAAGGCTGACGACGATGAAAAGGTACTTGCAAAGGTTAAGAGACTTGAAAGCTACACCAACTTTACCAAGGTTCCCGAAAAGAACAAGCTCACTCTTGCCAAGATATCGGTAGTTATCGACGAATACATAGAGAATTACCACCTCGACGCTATCACTCTTCGCTGCTGGAACGAGATGGAGACTATTCTCCGCGTTTGCCCCTGCGTTCTTCTCTCCGAGCTCAACGACAGAGGAATCGTTGCATCCTGCGAAATCGACCTTTGCTCTGCAGTCTGCATGAGAGCAATGGCACTCGCAAGCGAAAAGCCCACCGCCTGCCTCGACTGGAACAACAACTACGGCGATGATGAAAATAAGGTCATCCTCTTCCACTGCGGACCCGTTGCCCAGACCCTTATGGAAGGCCCCGGCACCGTAACCGAACACAAGATGTTTGCAAAGGGCGACCCCGGAAGCGGATGGGGAAGCAACGAAGGCCGCATCGCAGCATTTGACATGACTATGTGCAACTGCTTCACCGAGGACGGCAAGATCAAGATCTACACCAGCGAAGCCAAGTTCACCGGCGAGCCCATCGAGAAGGAATTCTTCGGCTGCGGCGGCGTTGCAGAGATTCCGGATCTCCAGAACAAGCTCATCAAGCTTGCTCGCGGCGGATTCAAGCATCACACCACCGTTGGTATGGGCCATATGAAGTACATCCTTGACGAAGCCTTCAATACATATCTCGGCTACGAGATGATCGACATCGACGGCTAAAATATCCAACGTCAAAAAATAAACTCAACTAACATCAGAAAGGATTCACGCATCTGCCCCCAAAACGGGCAGATGCGTGTAACTGCGTAAAATGATCATTACAAAATACGAGCAGGTCAAAGAGGTTTATGCCTATGCCGCAAAGCAGGGCTGGGTAATTCCCTGCATCTGCACCGAAAATCAGACCACTACAGAAGCTATTTTGGCTTCCTGCAGCGAGTATGCAAAAAAGACCGGCAAGAGAGTTCCGATCAGCATTGCTATCACTGTAAACTACTCTCACCGCTCCCAGGCTCCCAACTACTCCGCATCGGAGGATTGGAAGACCGGCCTTAAGCTCTTCCTCGACGACATTCACGCGTTCGCAGGCGAAGGCGGTCTTTACGACAACGTTGACGTGCTCATCCACCTCGACCACGTTCAGTTCGACTCCGACGCCGAGCTTCACAGCGGCGACCTCAGCGCTTATTCCTCCATCATGTTCGATGCATCCGCTCTTCCCTTTGACGAAAACATCAAGCTCACCGCAGAATTCGTCAAAAAGAACCGCGGCAAGATCGTTATCGAGGGCGCTTGCGACGAGATCGTTGATGCTACCGGCTCGCAGCACAACGATCTTACCACTCCCGAAAAGGCGAAGAGATATTTCGACGAGACCGGCGTTGACATGATCGTTGCCAACCTCGGCACCGAGCACCGCGCAACCGGCAAGGAGCTCAAATATCACGGCGACATCGCAAGAGAGATCAAAAACGAGATCGGCGCAAATATTGTACTCCACGGTACCTCCAGTGTTACCAACGATCAGGTTGCAAAGCTCTATTCCGACGGTATCTGCAAGGTTAACATCTGGACTGCACTCGAGCGCGACAGCTCTCCCGTGCTTTTCGAAGCTCTTGTAAAGAACGCTTCGAAAGCGGCAGGCGAAAAGATGGTCGATGCCCTTATCGCAGAGGGTTATCTCACCGAAAAGTGCAGAACAGGCGACAAGATCAACATCGGTTTCTTCACCGAAAAATACCGCAGCGACATCATCTACGGCAAGATGAAAGCGATCGTTGACGATTACCTCGCACTTTGGTATGTATAAAACCTCAAAAGCGAAACGCTTTTGAGCTGGAAAGAATGGCAGGCGTAAACGCCTGCCATTCTTTCATTATGGGAAATCCTTATGGGAAATCCATTATTCAATATAAAAAACAGCAGGCGTTTATGCCTGCCGTTCTTTTATGTTGGTAAAAATATCAATTTATAAATTCACATAAGCGAGGGCAATTCAACTGCTCCGTTTTTGAGAAATTCAATGTTCTCCTCTCGATAAATAACGTCGTGCTTTGTATGTATGCGATTCATATAAAGCAACCCGCGCTTGGTAGATTTTAGTGCGGCAACGCCAACGCCGCAGGGAAAATTTATCTGGTCGGAAGGATAGAATACCCCCTTCTCTGCCACCTCTACTTTAAAACCGTCCCTTTCTTTAAATGCACTCTCTATCGGTGTACGATAATTTTTTGCATGCTTACAGAGCACAAAAAGTATATTCTCACCGTCGGAAACGCAGTCAAAATTGACCAGCAGACGATTCTTCATCTCTTTTTTATGCATACGCGCAAAGGAAGATGATCCGAAAAGTCCCGACTCCTCGAGATCAAAAAAGACAAAAGCAACCTCTCCGCGTCTCTCTTCTGGCAGATCTCTCATAATATCGACGAGCAGGGTAACCCCCGAAGTATTATCGTTCGCAGTATGCTTATTGGCAGGTCCCCAAAAGAGCCAAAGCAGGCATATCCAATAGGCGATCGCGCCGACAATGCCCGCAATGTTTTCGCTTAAATCGAATACTACCAATATCACTCCGCCGATAAATCCGATCAAAAACGCCGCAATTAAAATTCCGACAGCAAGCGCGATATTGTAAAGTATATAAATCAAAAAATTCTTGGGAGTAATAAAATTGGGGAAAGGAAGCGCCGGAGCCGTGTCGTAGTGTGCAGTATATACCACTTTCGCGGTCGAGATATCTCCCACAACCAGATTTTTCGATCCGAATGACCCCTTCTCGGTCTTGAAAATATATCCCCAGTCGGCAGACAGCTGCTCTATATATTTTTCAAATGCTCTTTTTTGTGTCTTGCTTTTTCTCACCTGATATTTGTCAAGTATCTCCCGTGTCGTTTCGGTCATTTTTTATTCCTTTCGTTATATTACCGATTTTTCGACATTATACCACAAAACCGTATGTAAATCAAGTGAAATCTCCATACCGCAAAAAAAGCAGCAGGCGTTAAGTCTGCTGCTTTTAAAAATTACTTATGGAAAAGCGACTTCGAATCGTACTGCGGCTCGCAGGTAAGATGGATACCGAGCTTACGGTAGACGTCCTCGTCGGCCTGCGCTAAAATGACCGTGGAATGCGCCTCGCATCCGCGAAGGGAGCTGAGATGGTCCATTGCGCGGCGCGCGATATCGCTCTGCGATGCCGAAATTGAGAGGGCAAGCAGAACCTCGTCCGAATGGAGTCGGGGATTACGGTTGCCGAGTATCTTTGTCTTAAGCTCCTGAATGGGCTCGATGGTTTCGGGGCTGATAAGGTGGATCTTTCTTTCAAGATGCTCCATTGCTTTAACTGCGTTGAGCAATGCCGCAGATGCGGGACCCAGAAGATCGGACGTTTTGCCTGTAACGATTCGTCCGTCGGGCAGCTCGATTGCCACCGCAGGGGTATTATTGACCTCGGCCGATCTGGAAAGCGCTGCAGATACAACGGGACGGTCGTCAACCGAAATTCCGGCCTGCTTCATCAGTATCTCAAGCTTTTCTACCGCCGCATTATCGGTTCTTCCCTTTCTCTTATCGCAAAGGGTATTGAAATAGCGGCGGATGATCTCGTCGCGCGAAGCCTTGCATACCGCCTCGTCATCGGTGATACAGTATCCCGCCATATTTACGCCCATATCGGTAGGCGAAAGATAGGGGCACTTGCCTCCGTTTATCGTGCTGATGAGGTTGCGGAGCACGGGGAAAATTTCTATATCGCGGTTATAGTTGACCGACATCGTCTGATATGCATCATAGTGATATGGGTCGATCATATTGATGTCGTTAAGGTTGGCCGTTGCAGCCTCGTATGCTAAATTTACGGGGTGCTTTAAGGGCAGATTCCATACGGGGAAGGTCTCGTATTTGGCATATCCCGACTTGACTCCGCGAAGATTTTCGTGGTAAAGCTGGGAAAGGCAGGTTGCCATCTTGCCGCTTCCCGGACCGGGAGCTGTGATAACAACGAGCGGACGGGTGGTTTCGATGTATTCGTTTTTGCCAAAGCCTTCGTCGCTGGCGATCTTATCAACGCAGAGCGGGTATCCCTCGATGGGATAGTGCAGATACACTCTCATGCCCGACATTTCAAGCTTGTTTTTGAATACGTCTGCCGAATGCTGACCTGCATACTGCGCGATTACAACGGCACCTATATAAAATCCGAGCGAGCGGAAAGCATCGATAAGGCGTAAAACGTCGGCGTCATAGGTGATGCCGATATCACCTCTCATGCGGTTGTTTTCGATATCGCCCGCATTGATGACGATAACGATCTCGACATCGTCGGTCATGCTCTGCAGCATCTTGATCTTGGAATCGGGTTTAAAGCCCGGAAGTACGCGGGATGCGTGATAATCGTCGAAAAGCTTACCCCCGAATTCGAGATACAGCTTGCCGCCGAACATCTTGATGCGCTCGGATATCTTTTCCTTTTGCGCCTTTATATATTTTTCGTTGTCGAAACCGTGCGTAACCACTTTATTTGCCTCCGAAGACATTGAAATTTGCCGAGAAACACCGTCAAATAACATACTTTTTTTATTATACAATATTTCACAAAAGCTGTCAAGTAAGAATATATTTTTCACTGAATTTTATTTCATTTTTGTGTAAAAAATCTCAGTAAAAGCGGTTGTTTCAAAAAACGCTCATTTTTATCTTAATATTAACATTATTCTATTGACACTCAAAATTATAAGTGTTATAATAATTAATTGTTAAAAATTACACTATACGACAGATAAAGAGGTATAATTCATTGATACGCGAAAATTTACGCAACATTGCCATCATTGCTCACGTTGACCACGGTAAGACCACCCTCGTTGACAATATGTTAAAGCAGGGCGGCGTTTACCGCGACAATCAGGTTATGCAGGAATGCGTAATGGACTCCAATCCCCTTGAGCGCGAGCGCGGCATTACCATTCTTGCAAAAAATACCGCCGTACACTATGCTAACGAATCTCATCCCGACGGTGTCAAGATCAACATCATCGACACCCCCGGCCATGCCGACTTTTCGGGCGAGGTTGAGCGCATACTGAAAATGGTAAACGGCGTAATCCTTTTGGTTGACGCCGCCGAAGGCCCCATGCCCCAGACCCGCTTCGTTCTGCAAAAGGCACTCGAGCAGGGTCAGCGCGTTATCGTTGTTTTAAACAAGATAGACAAGCCCGACGCCCGCCCCGAAGAGGTTGAAGAAGAAGTTCTTGAGCTCCTTTTAGAGCTTGATGCTACCGGCGATCAGCTCGACAGCCCCATGCTCTTCTGCTCGGGCCGCGACGGCACGGCATCGATCTCTCCCTACGAAAAGGGCGAGGATCTCCGTCCCCTTTTCGACACCATTCTTGAATACATTCCCGCACCCGTGGGTGAACCCGACGAGCCTCTTCAGATCCTCGTTTCCTCTATCGATTACAGCGAATACGTAGGACGAATCGGTATCGGACGAGTTGACCGCGGTACGATAAAGCAGGGTCAGGACGTTATGGTAGTAAACTACCACGATCCCGACCAGCACACTCGCACGAAAGTTGTTTCGCTTTACTCCTTCGACGGTCTCGGACGTGCACAGCTTCAGAGCGCGACCGTCGGCGACATCGTCGGTTTTTCGGGCGCTGAAAACATCAACATCGGTGACACTCTGACCGACATCAACGTATCAGAGCCCCTTCCCTTCGTTCAGATCGGCGAGCCGACTATCGAAATGACCTTCTCGGTAAACGACAGCCCCTTTGCAGGTCAGGACGGCAAATACGTAACTTCCCGTCAGCTTCGTGAGCGCCTTTATAAGGAGCTTTTACGCGACGTTTCTCTCCGCGTATCCGACGGAGACACCACCGACAGCTTCAAGGTCGCAGGACGCGGCGAAATGCACCTTTCCGTTCTTATCGAAACAATGCGCCGTGAAGGATTCGAGCTTGC
>JAFXHW010000090.1 GCA_017533545.1 Clostridia bacterium | reverse complement strand
TTCCGTATCAAGGAAATCGATGCAAAAGAGAGTACCGATGACGTCGATGCAGACTATATTGTTGACGAAAAGGCACGTACCACCGTGCTTACAGCATCGGGTATTGCCAAAGCCGAAAAATTCTTCGGCATCGAAAACTTCTCGGATCCCGAAAACAGTGAGATCGCCCACTACGTGCATCAGGCGGTAAAGGCACACGGCATTATGCATCGCGATGTCGAATATGTCGTTAAGGACGGAGCGGTGCTCATCGTTGATTCCTTCACCGGACGCATCATGCCCGGCCGCCGCTATTCCGACGGACTTCATCAGGCGATCGAAGCAAAAGAGCACGTTGATATCCAAAAAGAAAACAAAACCATCGCGACAATTACATTCCAGAATTATTTCAGAATGTACAAAAAACTGTCGGGTATGACGGGTACCGCTCTCACCGAAGAAAACGAATTCCGTGAGATCTACGGACTTGATGTTGTGGCTATCCCCACCAATATGCCCATGATCCGTGAAGATCACCCCGACGTTGTATACAAAAATCAGAAGGGCAAATACGACGCTATAGTACGTCAGATCGTCGAGTGTCATGCAAAGGGACAGCCCGTCCTTGTCGGTACCGTATCGGTAGATAAATCGGAGGCGCTTTCCGCCCGTCTTAAGCGCGAAGGAATCGAGCACACTGTTCTTAACGCGAAATACCACGAAAAAGAGGCCGAGATCGTTGCTCAGGCGGGTCGACTCGGAGCCGTTACCATATCTACCAACATGGCGGGACGCGGAACAGACATTCTGCTTGGCGGAAACCCTGAATTTTTAGCCAAAAAGGATATGCAGCGCCAAGGATATGATGACGATACCATCGGCTTTGCCGTAAGCTCGGCGCAGACTGAGGACACCGCGCTCAACGATGCGCGCAACCTCTACCGTCAGCTCTATGCGAAGCATAAGGAAGCTATTGCGCCTTTGGCCAAGCAGGTGTGTGACGCCGGCGGACTTTTCATCATCGGTACCGAGCGCCACGAAAGCCGTCGTATCGACAATCAGCTGCGCGGACGTTCCGGACGTCAGGGCGACCCCGGTGAATCGCGCTTCTTCCTCGCGCTCGATGACGATCTTATGCGCTTGTTCGGCTCGGAGCGAATCGCTAACGTTGTAGAAAATCTCGGACTCAGTGATGACGAGCCCATCGAAGCGCGCATACTTTCAAATTCGATCGAAAGTGCACAAAAGCATCTTGAGGATCAGAACTTTACCAGACGTAAAAACGTGCTTGAATATGACGATGTCATGAATCAGCAGCGTACCGTCATCTATAATCAGCGCTCCGAGGTACTCGACGGCCATGACATGAAGGAGAAGATCTCCAATATGATCAAGAGCACTGTCGAGCAGGCAGTGGAGCAATATGCTGTCGGCGAGAGTGCCGCAGAATGGGATTTTGCTGGGCTGCGCAACCATTTTTACGGCATACTCTGCAACGAAAACGACTTTAATTATACCGAAGAAGAGCTTGAAAAACTCGATCCGAGCGATATAAGCGGCCTCCTTTTGGATCGTGCGATGAAGATTTACGATTCGAAGGACGAGCTTATCGGCAAGGAGGATATGCGCGAAGTCGAGCGCATCATCCTGCTCCGCTCTGTTGATATGCATTGGATGGATCACCTCGATGCGATGGACGACCTTCGCGGCAGTATCGGACTTCAGGCTTATGCACAGCGAAATCCTATTTCCGAATACCGCATTTCGGGCGCTGATATGTTCGATGAGATGATTGCATCTATTCGCGAGGAAACCGTTCGCAAGGTGCTTTCGGTAATACCCAAGCCCGGTCAGCAGATGCAGCGAGTTGAGGTCGTGCGCGTCACCGGCGAATCGTCGGCGTCCTCTCCCCAAAAGCCCGCCGCTCCCGCGCGTCCCTCTCCCGTTAAGGTCGGTCAGAAGGTCGGCAGAAACGATCCCTGCCCCTGCGGAAGCGGTAAAAAGTACAAAAAGTGCTGTGGCGCAGGAAAGCAGAC
>JAFXHW010000089.1 GCA_017533545.1 Clostridia bacterium | reverse complement strand
TGACAGCCTTCGGCCCTGGTCGCAATCATAGATTGCTCCCCGCTTTGGCTAAAAATATGCCACTGGCATATTTTCTTAACGCGTCGCGCCCTTTACACAAGGGAGCCTTTGGCACAAGGCCTTTCTACGCTGAGTTTTTATTTGTTTTTGCTCATCAGCAAAGCCTTTACAGAACCCCGCCACTATGGCGGGGTTTTAGTGTTACAACAAAGGAGCACCGCGCTTAGCGATGCTCCTTTTTCGGTTCATATACGAAAATTAATATATCATAATGGCTTAATGCCAAATTACATTTCTTTGTAGCTCTATATTAATTCTATATACAAGCCCTTTGCCGCACGATGCGGCTATTGAGCGATGATTTTAAAGTGCCTTGCTGGAATTCGGACTGTTGTCCGCGGTAATTACTTTGCGTAGTCGATCGCGCGGCTTTCGCGGATGACATTGATCTTGATCTGGCCGGGATATTCAAGTCCTGCCTCGATCTTCTTGACGATCTCGCGTGCAACGAGTACCATCTGTTCGTCGTTAACCTCTTCCGGCTTGACCATGATGCGGATCTCGCGGCCTGCCTGGATTGCAAATGCCTTTTCAACGCCGGCGAAGGATGTCGAGATCTCTTCGAGCTTCTGCAGACGCTTGATGTAGTTTTCAAGATCCTCGCGTCTTGCGCCCGGTCTTGCGGCGGAGATAGCATCGGCGGCCTGAACGATCATAGCGATGAGTGTTCTGGGCTCAACGTCGTTGTGATGTGCCTCGATAGCGTGGATAACGTCGCGGCTTTCCTTGTACTTACGGGCAATGTCAACACCGATCTGGATATGCGAGCCCTCGACCTCCTGGGTCATGGCCTTTCCGATATCGTGGAGCAGACCTGCGCGCTTTGCAAGAGTGGAATCGGCGCCCAGCTCATCGGCGATGATGCCGGCGAGGTGAGCAACCTCGATAGAGTGCATAAGTACGTTCTGACCGTAGCTTGTACGGTATTTAAGACGGCCGAGCAGACGGACGAGCTCGCCCGAGATGCCGTGGATACCGATGTCGAATATCGCCTGTTCACCTGCGGCCTTGATTGCGGCATCGACTTCTCTCTTGGATTTTTCAACAGTTTCTTCGATGCGTGCGGGATGGATGCGTCCGTCGGAAATAAGCTTTTCAAGTGTAAGACGGGCAACCTCGCGCCTGATGGGGCAGAAGCAGGATACGGTGATCGCTTCGGGTGTGTCGTCGATGATGAGATCGACTCCGGTGAGTGTTTCGATGGTTCTGATATTGCGGCCCTCGCGGCCGATGATGCGTCCCTTCATATCGTCGGACGGCAGCGTTACTACCGAGACGGTCGATTCGGAAACGTGGTCAGCGGCACAGCGCTGGATTGCAAGCGAAATGATTTCCTTTGCTTTTTCGTCGGCGCTTTCACGGAGCTGGGACTCGATCTCAATGATCTTCATTGCAGCGTCGTGACGAACGTCGTCTTCGATCTTCGAAAGCAGTTCTTCGCGGGCCTGAGCAACGGTAAGTCCTGCAATCTCTTCGAGTTTTGCAAGCTGCTGATTGATGGTCTCCTCGATCTTTTCTGCTTCCGTTTCGTTTTCTTTAATCTTACGGTTGAGAGTTTCTTCTTTATGCTCGAGCGATTCGAGTTTCTTTTCGATAGATTCTTCCTTGGTCTGCAGACGCTTTTCCATGCGTGTCAGCTCGCCGCGGCGCTCTTTGATCTCTCGATCGCTGTCGTTTTTCTGACGGAGAATTTCTTCTTTTGCTTCGAGCAGAGCTTCTTTTTTCTTCTGCTCGGCCAATTTCTCGCCTTCTTCAATTATCTTTGCGGCCTGAGCCTCGGCAGAGCCGATTTTGGCTTCTCCGATCTTGCGGCGGTACTGAATGCCGATGAAAAAGAATATAACCGAAAATACGATTGCCGTAATGATTGCTACGATTATAGCTTGAACAGTAGTAAGAATGTTGAACACCTCCTTGACCATTTATAATTAATTGCTTTTTAGTATATCTGCGAAAGGTAAATTTTTTCTACTCTGGATCCGCGATGTTGAGGTGCACCGCGGCATGATGATACACTGTGGGCAGCATATACTATACCACAATACTACTATTTTAATATAATTAAAAGCATTTGTCAACACAATATATTGAACAAATCAAAAAAAGAGGGAGTTTTTTCACTTGTGAATTAAATTTACATGCAAAATATTGTATTTATCGACAGGCGGTGCTATAATATATAGATTAAGATGAATTTAATACGAGGGGAAGGTTATTTCGCATGAACAACAGGATCCTTTGTTCCACGGGTGCATACATAGGCCCCGAAAACGGCTACGATTACCGCAAGATACCCTTTTA
>JAFXHW010000088.1 GCA_017533545.1 Clostridia bacterium | reverse complement strand
CGATTCCCCTTTTAGCCGACAATACCTACATTCAAGATGTAGGCGATCCCCCTTTGTACCAACAAAACTTACATTCAAGATGTAGGAAGTCCCCCAATCTTCTACCTCTATCCATTCGGAGACATAAGTAAAATGTATTTGCATATTGGCAATAATAAAACGGTCAGAGAAAGCGAGATCACAGCGGTTTTCGATGCCGACACCGCGACGATGTCGCCCATAACAAAGAAATTTTTGAAGATCGCGCAGGCTAAAAATAAGCTTCATACCGTGACGCTCGACGTTCCGAAATCGATCATCGTTATGGCCGACGGAACAGTTTACCTGGCACAAGTAGCATCGTCGACAATAGTTGGACGTGTAAACTGATAGAAAAATGCTCGATTGTTTTTGGTAAAAAGCACAGGTAGCCTCATCGACAATAGTTGGACGTGTAAACTGATAGAAAAAATGCTCGATCGTTTTCGGTAAAAAGCGCAAGTAGCATCGTCGACGATAGTCGGGCGCGTAAACTGATAGAAAAGATGCTCGATCGTTTTCGGTAAAAAGCGCAGGTTGCATCGTCGACGATAGTCGGTCGCGTAAACTGACGAAAATAAAGATATAACATAAAAAAAATACCCGAAAGGTAGTAATTATAATGGCAGAAATCACACAGGCAGTGAACAACACCACATACGACGAAAATCAAATACAGGTGCTTGAGGGTCTGGAAGCAGTACGCAAAAGACCCGGTATGTATATCGGCTCGACATCGCAGAGAGGTATGCATCATTTGATCTACGAGATCGTCGACAACTCGATAGACGAGGCTTTGGCAGGCGCCTGCGACGAGATCACAGTACGACTTTTGCCCGACGGCTCGGCAGAAATCAGTGATAACGGACGCGGTATCCCTGCGGCTATGCACCGTACCGGCAAGCCCACTCCCGAGGTAGTATTCACCGTACTCCATGCCGGCGGTAAGTTTGGCGGTCAGGGATATGTCATTTCGGGCGGTCTGCACGGCGTTGGCGCATCGGTAGTTAATGCGCTTTCCACATATCTGTCATATACAAACTGCTACGAAGGCAAGGAATACACCCAGTCGTTTGAACGAGGCAAGGTAGTAAACGAATTTACCTGTAAGGGCGATACAACAAAGCACGGTCTCACCGTACGCTTTTTGCCCGATCACGAGATTTTTGAAGAATTCTCGATGGGATTCGATTACAATGTTCTCCTTTCCCGTTTGCGTGAGCAGTCCTTCCTTAATGCGGGAATAAAGATCATCTTCCGCGACGAGCGATGCGGCGCGGCAGGCGGAAAAAGCGAAGAGATCATTGAAAACGTCCTTCACTACGAGGGCGGTATCAAGAGCTTCGTTTCCTACCTCAATTCGGTAAAGACCTGTCATCTTCTCCATGATGACGTTATATACATGAAGGCGGTTCGCGACTACACTACCGCCGAGGTTGCTATTCAGTACAACGATACGTACAACGAAACGGTTATGACATTCGCCAACAACATCAACACCGTTGAAGGCGGTATGCATGAGACCGGATTCAAGACGGCGCTGACAAAGGTAGTCAATGCTTATGCGCGCAAGACCGGTCAGCTCAAGGATGCCGACAAGAACCTTTCTGGCGAGGACTGCCGTGAGGGTATCTGCGCGGTCGTTTCGGTAAAGCTGCAGGATGCTCAGTTTGAGGGTCAGACGAAGACAAAACTCGGAAATTCCGAGATGCGAGTGTTCGTTGACAATCTCGTTACCGAAAAATTGGGCGAATTCTTTGAGGAAAATCCCTCGATTGCAAAAACAATACTTGAAAAATGTCTTGAAGCATCACGTGCAAGAGAGGCAGCAAGAAAAGCAAAGGAATCGGCACGCCGCAAATCGGTGCTCGAGGGAACGGCACTTCCCGGTCAGCTTTGGGACTGTCAGGAAAAACAAGTCGATGTAACCGAGCTCTTCCTCGTAGAGGGACGTTCTGCAGGCGGTTCGGCAAAGGACGGCCGCAACTCGCGCTATCAGGCAATTTTGCCTATGCGCGGTAAGGTGCTCAACGTCGAAAAGAGCCGACTTGACAAGGTTTATTCCAACACCCAGCTTATTCCGATAATTCAGGCGCTCGGATGCGGTATCGGAAGCGAATTCGATATCACAAAGCTCCGTTACGGTAAGATAATTATCATGGCGGATGCCGACGTCGACGGTTCGCATATTCAGATACTTCTTTTGACCTTCTTCTTCCGTCACATGAGAAAGCTCATCGAGGACGGACACATCTATCTCGCCTGCCCGCCCCTTTTCAAGGTGTTCCGCGGCAAGGAGGAGAGATATGCCTTCAACGAAGAGGAGCGCGATCTTTACATTGAAGAGCTTGCAAAGGGTGATCCTTCGAAGGTCACCACCGAGCGATACAAAGGTCTTGGTGAAATGGACCCCGATCAGCTCCGTCTGACCACCATGGATCCCCGTTTCCGTACGCTTCGCAAGGTTACTATCGAGGATGCCATCGAAAGCGACACCATCTTCTCTCTTCTCATGGGTGACGAGGTTGAGCCTCGCCGCGAATTTATCGAACAGAACGCGAAATACGCGGATAATTTGGATGTATAAAAAGAATTTCGCTGGCGCGAAATTCTTAGGGAATTCGCTTCCTGTTTCTAAACGAAACAGGTTTTGCTTCGCAAAAACAGCGAATGTCCCACTATCGGCCAATCTTTTAGGTAATTTGCATTTCTTCACACAAAACTATCAATTATGAAATTCAACACGATAACCTTAAATCCTGCTCTCGACAGAACGCTCTTCCTTTCCGAGTTCAACACGGGAGCGCTCAACCGCACTAAAAGTTCGATCATGGCGGCAGGCGGCAAGGGCATAAACGTATCACGAATGTTTCGTTCACTTGGCGCAGAAGGCAGTGCATTTGCCTTTTGCGGAGGCGATAACGGCCGCATTCTGCGCTCGCTTTGCGAGAGCGACGGCATCGACTGCGCCTTTGTCGAAAGCGAATGCGAAACTCGAACGTGCATAAAAATTATCGAGGATTCATCGCGCTGTACCGAGATAAATGAGCGCGGCGGACCGATAAAAGAGAGCGAATCGGACAGCTTTTTCGCCTCTGTTGAAAAATCGGCAAAGGCGGGCGATATGTGGATAATTGCCGGTAGTTTTCCACCCGGTGTGGATAACAATGTGTAT
>JAFXHW010000087.1 GCA_017533545.1 Clostridia bacterium | reverse complement strand
TGCTCAATTCTTGCGGTGACAGCCTTCGGCCCTGGTCGCAATCACAGATTGCTCCCCGCTTTGGCTAAAAATATGCCACTGGCATATTTTCTTAACGCGTCGCGCCCTTTACACAAGGGAGCCTTTGGTTTGTGCGCCCCGAAAGTCCGTCTGCTTTTCCTGACAAGCACTGCTTTTTTGTCGCTTTAAATTATATGAATTATCACCGTTATCGATTCGGCAATGCCGTCTTCGGCTGCCGAAATAACAATGTCGGCGATACAGTAGTTGCCGTTGACCAGATAATTTCCGCCGAGAAGAAGGCTGATATTGTAATAATCAACAAGCTCGCGCGATTGGTTGAGCTCATATATCTCTACCTTGGGCGTCTTGTATACCTTGCCGTTTGCTGTGATGCAGATGAGTCCGCTTTCGTCATGCTCGAACGCGGTCACGACGGCTCGTTTTATGTATGATGCGCTGTCGTTCGACGTGTTTTTGTCAAAGGGCTCGCCGCCAAGCAGGCAAAGGTTGCCCTCATCATCGACGTATGCCGCAAAGCAGCCCGAACTCTGAATATAATTGCCGTTCGAAACGTCTATCGGTGCGTATGCCAATACCGTTTTGCCGCTGATAAGGTCAACGGCATGGGGATAGATGTAAACTCCGTCGGAGTATTTGACGTTTTCGTCTTTGATCGATATCTCGCTAAGGTAGGCAACCGTCGTAAAGTCGGCGCTGTTTGTACCCGACGACATCGCGCCCTTTTCGCGCAGATAGATAAGCTCGGCATGCCCGTTTTCGCCGTTTGTCGAAAGGTACATGCAATATCCCGCACTGACGGTGCGCTCAAAGCCGTTTTTGAGAACAGACGAGGTAATGTCGCGTACGGCGTTTCCGTCAAAACTCAACACACGGGTGTCGGGCCCGATTATTGCCTGACCGTCGTATTCGATATAGGTCTGGCCGGAGGCTCTCTTGCCAAGCCCGAAGCGGTTGCCCGAGCAGCCGATGTGGTAGGTGTAGGCCTTCGATTGTGAGAGCACGACGTACGGCCGTGATGTGATCGAGCTGACGCTGTAAACGACGGTCTCGCCCACGTTTTCTATGTCAACGACACCGACGTACTCGTATTCCACAATGTCGCCGACGGCATAGGAGGCATTATTGACCGACTTAACGATGAGCGCGCGCTCAATTCCCTTGGCATCGATCACGTCGAGCTCGAGGTATCCGAAATCAAGAAGCTCTGTTTTAGGTGCATCGGTCACAACAGCGCAGTTGGAGCTTGATACGTAGCCCGATCCCTGAACGTAACTCTGAGATGAGGTGTAGTCCTTGACGGTGAGTGCAAGAATGCACATTTTCTCATCGTCGGCAACAAATTCGACCGAATAGCCTTCTTCCTCGGTGTAATTTTCGGGCAATGCGGCGATTACGGTATCCGCTTTCGCATTGGGAAGGGATTTCGTGCCTATGGCGTATTTTACTCCCTCGCCCGCGATGTCCTTTGAGATGTAAAGATAGCCTTCCTCTGCGTGTGTAACGTATCCGCTTTGGAGGGGAAATTCCTTGACGATATTAAGCTCACGCGCTTCGCTGTCGTAGCAGTAGAGCGCGTAGGTGGGAGAGGTCGGAACGGTTCCCCTGACGCTTGTTTTTGACGTCTTCAGCTCAAGCGAGCCTTCGCCGTCAATTCTGATTATCGAGCCCACGGTCGATATTCTGCCGAAGCTGTACGGAATGTAGGCGGCACGGTCTGCTTTGCCGTCGCCGTTGTCGTCGTAGCATTTAAGAGAGAAATATTCGTTATTAACTGCCAGATCGTCGCCGGTGAGTATCTGCCCGGCGCGGTATCTGCCGCCAAAGCCGTAAATGATGATCTCGTTGTTTTTGGGTGACTTTCCGTCCTTTAATTCATAGGAATAACTCTCGACCGCCTTGTATTTTTCGCCGTTTATTATGATGCTGCTATCGGCTTCGAAAGCATCGATTTCGGCAGATGCACATTCAAACGCGCAGAGGATATTGCCCTCGCTGTTTTGCATAACGTCCCACGATTTGCCGACCAGCGAATTGAGCGCAGCATCGGTGAGGGCATCGAGATTCAATACCGATTCGTCGCAGACGAGCACGTCGGACGAAAGAGTACCGTTTTGCAGAAGATAACAGAGGGCGATCTTGCCCGATTTTGTGTATCGGAGGCTGTCCGAAATTCGTCTTTGAGAGGTGGCCGCCAAAACGAGGCGGGCGGGGGAATATCCGAAGGATATTTCCGAAATCCTCTTGCCGCCGGCCGTTTTTGCCATGAAGAGATTGAAGATCAGCTGTGCGCTCTGGGCGCGATTGAGGGGGGCGGTGTAATCGAGCCCTTCAAGCCCTGCGGACAGCCCGAGCTGTTCGGCCTTTTCGATGTACGATTCGGGATACCCTTCGTCCATTTTTTCACCGCTGTAGTCGAGTATGCGGCAGGCCATGGTATATCCGTCCTGCAAAATAATCGACTTGTCGGGGCTGAACAGGGTGTCGGCCGTGCCGATGATTATGCCGTTTTGAGCAGCATAAGCAACAGATGAGCGGTAATGGTGCTCCTTTACGTCGGTAAAGGGGAAATCACCCGAGTTTTCATGCCATACTTCGTCATCGGTAATGCCCGTTGACAGCTTTGTGAGCATCAATGCCATTTGCCAGCGCGTGACGTTGTCGTTTGGTGAAAAAACGGTTGCGCTTTTTCCGCGGATAACGCCGAGCGAGCTCAGGGTGTTGATGCTGACGTCGAATTCGTCGACGTCGGCGAATGAGTGTGCCCATATACCCGATACAGTCGCCGTCATGATG
>JAFXHW010000086.1 GCA_017533545.1 Clostridia bacterium | reverse complement strand
GCCTTGCCGTGAGGAAGAGCGCGGAACATGGTGATGTTATATCCGAGCGGATGGGGAAATCCTGTGCCGGTGGTATTAATGGCAATACCCGCCGCGCACGATGCATAGAGAAGTGCTTCGCGATCGCAAAGCGTCAATCCGTCCTGCTTAATTGAGATGATATCGAGAATCGTCTTGGCGCCCCACGCCGACAACAGGCGGGATACAACGGTCGACTTTGGCGAAAGATATGACTCGATACAGTGGCAAAACGCGTCAAGAGCAGTGCTTACGGTATAGTCCTTCGACAGCGAAAGGGTGTATTTTGCATCCAAAAATGCATAGTCGGGATAGGACCACTCGTTTTTGAAGGTGCGCTTTTTATTCTCACCGTCAAGCGATATTACCGCATAGTTGTTGCCCTCGCTGCCTGTGCCGGCGGTGGTGGGAATGGCAATAAGAGGGAGCGATTTGTTTTTGCAGTCGGTGAAAAGACCCTTTTGATCTACATTTTCGTTTGCGGCAAACGCTGCGATCGCCTTTGCTGCATCGAGCACCGAGCCTCCTCCGATTCCTATGACAAAATCGGCATCAAAACCGATAGCCGTCCGTCCGCCCTCGAAGCAAACCGACAAAAGAGGATTTTCGGTGATCTTATCGTATACGGTATATTCTGCTCCGTTCTCATCAAGCACGCTTTTTACGTCATCAAGCGCACCCGATGCAACAGCAGAGCGTCTGCCGGTAACGATAAGACATTTTTTGCCCAAATTAAATGTTTTGACATTATTCTTTACGCAATCGGTACCCGAAATAATCTCGACGGGCATATTGAAGTTAAATTTCATATTAATACATCACCTTTCAGCAATATGAAAAAATGCGGAACGGTCAGCTTTTCGACCGTCCCGCTATTTTTTTATTATTATTTGAAGAGTGCCTCGTACTGGTTGTAGATGGAGTTGGGATTGTCGGGATTCATTGCTTCGATAACGTATTCGTTGGCAGCAATTACATTAAGCAGGTACTCGACAAACTTCTTGGGAGTTGTAATATTGACCTTGGACGAAAGCTGCATGCCGTTGGCGTAGCGAGGATATTCGCCGGGCTCGAAGTTTTCAAGCTTTTCAAATATCTCTGCCGAGAACTTTTCAAGTCCTTCGAGAACGAGGGGCATTTCCATGAAAGTAAGGGTGACCTCTTCGGTTACCTTATCACCGTTTTCGTCGATGGTTTCAACGGTCTTTGTAATCTCGGTGGGAACGTCGGTCTTTACTACGAATCCAAGGTAGGGGTTAACGGAGCTGTTAAGGTTATGCTCCTTTGCCAATGCCCAGCTGTTAGCCGAAATAGAAAGCTCCTCTGCGGTCATCTTATCGGTCTGCCAGAGCTTGAACTGGTTACCGGTGTGAACGGGATTCATGTTGTAATCGTCGTTGAGGATAGTAACCTCACCGGTGAGCACGTCGCGCTCGAAATTGTATCCGGGTGCGCCGTACTGGAAGATGTTTCTGAACTCCTCGTCAACGGTGAGCATGGTGATGATCTCCATCGAACGAGTGATAGATCTTGTGTAGTTAGCTACGGCATACATACCCTCATAAGCATTCTGATCGGTAAATGTGGGGTATTTATAAACCTTTACGTAGTACTTTTCGGTATCAAACTGAGCAACGGAGGTACTGTCGCCCTTGATGAATGCAACACCGAAATCTCCGCTTTCAAGAGCTGCGGCATCTTTTGTAAGGTAACCGGACATTTTCCAATCCATCAATGCAGCCTGGTCGTTCATGTTGGCACGAACGCCGAGTGCGATCTTAAGCTCGGTATACTGTCCGCTAGAGAGTCTGTCAACGGTATATCCGCCGAGAACAGAAGGAATATCATTGATATAGTGAACGAAAGAGCCTACTCCGTAGGTGTCTACAACGGGAGTGATTCCCTCGTCATTCTGTGCAACCGAGAGAACAAAATCGTCGAGTGTGCCGGTACCCTCGATATCGTCGATATCGAAATAGTACTTGTCAAAAAGCTCGCGGTTGATAACGACATATTCGAATTCGCCAACCATGTGGTTGTTGGGGATAGCGTATGTCTTGCCAAATCTCTTTGCGGCGGTAAGGAATGCGGGGTGTATGTAATCCTTTAAGATCTTGGAGTTACCGCTGAGCTCGTCGTCGAGCTGAACGAGAACGCCGCGTTCGAAATATTCATCGTACTTTTCGCGGTTGTTGATAAGGAAAATATCGATCTGTTCGCCTGTATCATCCGGGAAAACAGTTTCGGGAATTCCGTATTCGCCAATGGTAGTCTCAACAGTTTCGGGCATGGTCTCGGACTCGGTCTCAAGGATGGTGGTAACACCTGCAGCCTTTGCAGCCTTTGCAGCTGCGGTACGGGCATCAAGCTCGGCCTGATCGGCAGCCATCCTCTCTTCGATGGCAACTATCTTTTCATCGATAGCATCGTAATATTCATCCTCGGGAAGAGCACGGAGAATGATGTGTGTGCTGTATCTGGTTTCGGAAATCGCATTCAATGCATCCTGAGTTCTTGCAATGGACTCTTCGGTAGTGCCCTCGCCTGCGATAGTATACATTACCAAAGTTATCGGCTTTATACCGGTATTCTGGAAATTAAGTTCTATTTCATCGTCATCTTTCTCTTCAGAGCAGCTTGCCATAAGCATTACAGGCAAAACCATGCAAAGACAAAGCAAGAGACATAATAATTTTTTCTTCATTGGAAAAGTACCTCCTTGGCGTACGAATAACATTTCTATTTTACACCTATCGACTTGATATGTCAAGGCATATTTTTTTAACACATCAAATAATGAGCCTATTATTCCTAAGAATTAATCGAGATAGTCCTTGAGTCGCTTGGAGCGGCTGGGATGGCGCAGCTTTCTGAGTGCCTTTGCCTCGATCTGACGGATACGCTCACGGGTGATGTTGAACTTCTTGCCCACCTCTTCAAGGGTGCGGGTGTGACCGTCGTCAAGCCCGAAGCGAAGACGGAGAACCTGCTCTTCGCGGGGGGTAAGAGTGTGGAGCACCTCGCTGAGCTGTTCGCGGAGAAGGGTGTACGATGCGGCCTCAGCGGGCGCGGGCGAGTCAACGTCCTCGATAAAGTCACCGAGATGGCTGTCCTCTTCTTCGCCGATAGGTGTTTCAAGCGAAACGGGATCAAGCGCGATCTTCATGATCTCGCGGACCTTTTCGGCGCTCATGCCCATGCTCTGCGCGATGTCCTCGGCGCTTGCCTCATGTCCGAGCTCCTGAAGAAGCTGACGCTGTACGCGCGATACCTTGTGAATGGTTTCGACCATGTGAACGGGAACGCGGATGGTTCTTGCCTGATCGGCGATGGCTCTTGTGATGGCCTGACGGATCCACCATGTAGCGTAGGTAGAGAACTTATATCCTTTGCGGTAGTCGAACTTGTCAACCGCCTTCATAAGGCCCAAATTACCTTCCTGAATGAGATCGAGGAAGAACATTCCCTTGCCGACGTATCTCTTTGCGATACTTACAACAAGTCGCAGATTCGCTTCGACAAGCTCCTGCTTTGCCTTCTGATCTCCCGCGCCCATCTTCTGTGCAAGCTCGAGCTCACGATCGGCGTTGAGAAGCGGTACTTTACCGATCTCCTTGAGATACATACGTACCGGGTCATCGATAGCAAGTCCCTCCTGCTGGAGCATCTTTTCCATATCCTCGGCAGACTCGTATCTTTCGACCTCGCTCTCGATCTCCTCGAACTCGGGAACATCGAGATATCCCGTAATCTCAATACCCTCACCCGCAAGAGCTTCGTAGAGCTTCTCTATCTGCTCGATATCGTAATCGATATCCTCGATAGCTTCCATGATCTCGCTGTTGGAAAGCTGACCGCTTGCCTTACCTTTTTCGATAAGCTTGCGAAGATCCATCTTCTTTTCGCTGTTGCCTACGAGCTCAGAAACGACCTTTTCGGTTTCGTTTTTCTCTATCGCTTCTGTTTTTTCTTTTTCTTCTGCCTTTTCGACAGAATCCTCAGTAATTTCGTCGTTAATTTCCTTCACGTTTTCTTTTTTCATTTATGATATCCTCCAAGCTTTTTTCTTCCTTTGATTCTTTTAACGTCTGTATGCAATCGTAAAATACCGATTCGTCATTTTTAAGCCCGTCACGCATCAGACGCAAACGGGTAAGCCGACCCATTTCCTCATCGCTGAGCACCTCTCCGAAGGCGCCCTCGAATATCTCGCCGTCATCGCCCGAGTTTTCGATAATAAGCGAAAACAGCTTTTTTCCGAGTGCGGTGTAGAAATTGTCGCTATCAAGATCCACCTGACCGCGCTTGATCTTTGCAAGATATTCGCGGCGGTTTAAAAGCAGACCGATTATAGCCTCTTCGGCGCGGGCAGAGCGCAAATTTTTCGCAGCATCGGGATTGACTCTGTCGGATATCGCCGATGCGGATATGTATATCTTCTGACGTTCGCTCTCTTTTGATTCGCGCATCGCCTTTCTTATCCTGCGATCAACGTCGGTGCGTAAGCTTTCAACCGACACGTCGAGTTTTTTTGCGGCAGACGCGATGTATATCTCGCGCTCGACCGCAGAATGAACAGTCGAAATGAACTGCGCCGCGTCGGATGCGGCCTTGATCCTGCCGTCGGTGAGCGTAATGTCGTTTTGAGTGGTAATGCGGGCAAGCTCGAAATCAAATTGGGTGACGCTTCCGTCGAGCAATGCCTTAAAACGGTCTCCGCCATAGGTCTTGATGTACTCGTCGGGGTCCTTTGCCCCCTTCATGCGGAGCACACGAACGTCAAGTCCGACCTCTTCGAGCAGTCTGAACGCCCTGTCAAGAGCGCGCTGACCCGCCCCGTCGCTGTCGAAGGCGAGCACGGCGCTCTTGGTATATTTTTTCATTATCCGCGCGTGCTCCGAGGTAAAGGCAGTACCCAACGCGGCAACCGCATTTTCAAATCCGGCGGCATGGAGCGCGATAACGTCCATGTAGCCTTCGCAGAGGATAAGGCGATCGGAGCAGTTGTTTTTGGCAAAATTGAGCGCGTACAGCGTGCGCGATTTTTTGAATACCGGTGTATCGGACGAGTTTAAATACTTGGGCTCGCCCTCGCCGATTATGCGCCCGCCGAATGCAAGTACGCTTCCCGAAACGTCGATGATGGGAAACATCAGACGGCGGCGGAAATAAGGGTAAAGTCCGCCCGTTTTTTTGCTTCGCCCGCAGAGGAAACCCTCGCAGAGCTCGTCGTCGGTGTAACCTTTTTTCTTCATGTAGTTGACAAGCTCAAAGCCGTCGGGCGCGTATCCCAGCCCGAAATGCTTGACGGTTGCCCCGGTAAGTCCGCGCTTTTTGAGGTATTCGAGTGCTTCGGGCGATTCCTTTAAGCAGGAGTGGAAGAACTTCGCCGCATCGCGGTTCATATCGTAAAAGCGGGAACGCTTCGATGCGTATCTTTCGTCCTTTTCGGAAGGAAGGCTTATTCCCGCGCGCTTTGCAAGCTGCTCAAGCGCGGCGGGATATTCGATATTCTCAATTCTCTTTACGAAGGTTATAACGTCGCCGCCCGCACCGCATCCGAAACAGTAAAAGGAGCGGGTATCGGGAAAAACGGTAAAGGATGCCGTCTTTTCCGAATGGAAGGGACAAAGGCCCTTCAAATTTGAGCCGGCGCGCGTTAATGTGACATATTGGGATATAACGCCCTCAATGTCGTTTCGTATTTTTATCTCTTCAATAATATTGTTGTCGTATTTCGGCATCTAAACAGCCTTTCTTTGAAATACTTTTCGGCGGCTTTTTTACAGCCCGCGATTCCAGACCTCGGGTAAAAACAGCCGTTTGTAGGTGTTGATGGCGTATCTGTCGGTCATGCCCGCAAGATGGTCGCATACTCCGCGTGCCACACCCTCCTCCTCGGCGGTCATGCGCGCCTCGTAGGGGAGCTGGTCGGGATGATCCATGTAATAATAATAGAGATTCTCGAGCAGTGCCTCCGCCTTGCCCTCTTCTCCCTTCGCGATCGGATTTTTGTATACCGCCTCGTAGAGGAAGGAATGAAGCTCCTCGGCAAGGGCTGCCACATCCGATTCCATGGCAATCTCATTTTTGCCCGTGCTATAACGTATTATCGACTGTACCATAAAGTTGATTCGTTCGCCGTGAGTAACGCCCAGCTCGGCGCGCAGATGGAAGGGTATGTCCTCGGTGGTCATAATTCCCGCCCTCTCGGCGTCGTCGATATCGTGATTCATATATGCGATGCGGTCGGCAAGGCGGACAATACGTCCTTCGAGAGTGTCCGCAACCATGTTTGTATGGCAGAGAATGCCGTTTCGCACCTCGTAGGTGAGATTCAATCGCTCAAGCTTTTCGACAACGCGAAGGCTCTGACGGAAGTGGGTGAATTCCTTGCCATAGCATTTCTGCAAAACCCGTTCACCGGCATGTCCGAATGGAGTGTGCCCGAGATCGTGACCGAGGCTGATCGCCTCGGTGAGGTCCTCGTTAAGTCCGAGCGCCCGCGCAACGGTGCGGGCAATCTGGGTAACCTCAAGTGTATGAGTGAGTCGTGTACGATAATGATCCTCTTCGGGGGATAAAAAGACCTGCGTTTTGTGCATCAGACGTCTGAACGCCTTGGAATGGATGATACGGTCGCGGTCGCGCTGGAATTCGGTGCGCAGCGTGCAGGGAGTTATCTCTTCTTCTCTTCCCTTTGTATCTACAGAGCGGCAGGCATATGGCGAAAGCAGTTCGATTTCGCGCTTTTCAAGCATTTCACGTGTGGTTATGATGATCCCCTCCTTATTGTATAATTATATATAATATTATCAGTATTTTATAATATACGCGCAAAAATGCGATTTTACTTTTTTTATTTGAAATTTTAAAGCATTTTGCTGTGCGAAATGCTTTAAAAACACGGATATGTGTAATTTTTTACACAACAAAAAAAGGTGCTGCATAACAGCACCTTTTTAAATCACTTTATTTCCTCAAAATCGGCAGCTCCATGCTTGCAAAGGGGGCATACGAAATCGTCGGGGAGATTTTCACCCTCGTAAACGTATCCGCATACCTTGCAGACATAGCCCTTCTTTCCCTCGGTTTCGGGCTTGGGCTTGACGTTGTCGAGATAGTAGGTGTAGGTCATGGTTTCAAGGTCACTCATTACTCTCGATTCGCTTATCGAGCATACAAACATGCCGTGAGTATCAAGGTCTACGTACTGTTCAACGTCGAGCGACATAAAGGCATTGATGTATTTCGGCAAAAATGCAAGTCCGTTGTCCGAACGAACGGGCGTGATATCCTCAAATTTATTCTTCGTTCGTCCCGACGAAAAACCGAAGTTTTCGAAGATCTTGAAGGGCGCATCGACCGACAGGCAGTTGACGTTCATCTTGCCCGACTGCTTTATGATATGGTGCGAATAGTTCTGTTTGTTTATAACGACCGCCACACGGTTGGGAGTATTTGTAACCTGCATGATAGTATTGACGATAAGACCATTGTCCTTTTTGCCGTCGCTGCAACTTACAACGTAAAGTCCGTATCCGATCTTGAAAAGGGCGGTAAGATCGTTTTTGTCTGCCTTGGTGCTGTCGTTGGCGATATAGTCGCGGCAGAGCTCGTCGGCAAGAGCTTCAAGCTGTGCGCGGCTGTCCTCTGCAAGTGCCGACTTTATCTTGACTGTCGCTGAGGTGTAGGTGATATTTTTGCACTTTTCAAGCATAGCCTTCATCACCTTGGTTGCCTGAGGCGCCCAGCTTCCGTTTTCGATAAAGGCAACGGTGCGATTCTGGAAATTGCGCTCGGTCAAGTGATCGATAAAGGTACGCATAAAGGGGAAAATGTCGGCATTATAGGTGGTGGTGGCCAGCACTATGCGTCCGTAGCTGAACGCCTGGGCTACCGCCTGGGACATATCGCAGCGTGCGAGATCAAAGATAGCAACATCGGGGCATCCGCGGTTTTTAAGACCCTCGGCAAACTGCTCAACAGCCGCACGGGTATGACCGTAGATCGAGGTATAGGCGATCATGATGCCCTCCTTTTCGACGCCGTAGGACGACCACGTATCGTAAAGAGAGATGTGGTGACCGAGATTTTCGGTTAAAACGGGACCGTGAAGGGGACAGATAGTCTTGATATCGAGAGTAGATGCCTTTTTGAGCAGCGACTGCACCTGAGGGCCGTACTTACCGACGATACCGATAAAATAGCGGCGGGATTCATCGTCCCAGTCCTCGTCGGCATCGTATGCGCCGAATTTGCCGAATCCGTCGGCAGAGAAAAGCACCTTATCATAGCTGTCGTACGTTACGATAACCTCGGGCCAATGCACCATGGGCGCGCCGACGAAATGGAGGGTGTGACGTCCGAGCGAAAGCTGATTGCCATCGGCAATAACAATCTGATTCTCCTCGTAATCCTTTCCGAAGAACTGCTTCATCATAGCAAATGCCTTGGTGGAGGAAACGATATAGGTGTTCGGATAAACATCCATAAATGCGGCGATATTTGCCGAATGGTCGGGCTCCATGTGCTGAATTACCAGGTAATTGGGCTTACGGTTTCCAAGTTCTCGCTCGATGTTGTCAAGCCACTCGTGGGTGAATCGGGCATCAACGGTATCGAAAATGGCGATCTCATCGTCCATTATCATGTACGAATTGTAGCACATGCCCTTAGGCACGCGGTACTGACCCTCAAAAAGGTCGATATTATGATCGTTTACACCGATATAGCGAATATCTGCTGTAATGTTCATTGTTTTATGTCTCCTCGTGCAGTTTTACTGTAGATTAAAAATTTCAAGACTGCGGCTCAGTATGCCGTTGACATGGGCGATAAATGTGCCATAGTTGGTAAAGGGCACACCCTGCTCGTTTGCGCGGTTCATACGTGCGAGCACCTCTTTTTCATTGAGCATGCACCCTCCGCAATGGATAACCATTGCATAGCGGGAAAGATCATCGGGAAATTCATTGCCCGAACAGCTTTCGATGCTTATATCCGCTCCGACGTGAGCGCGAAGCCAGCGCGGGATCTTCACCGTGCCGATATCGTTGCACTGGCGGTGGTGGGTGCAGCCCTCGGCAATAAGGACGGTATCACCGTCTTTTAAAGAATCAAGCGCGCCGATGGCGCGAACAGCGGTATGCAGAAATCCCTTGTAAAGCGCCATGATTATCGAAAATGAGGTCAGCGGAATGCTCTCGGGCACGATCTTCGATACCGCGCCGAAGACCTGGCTGTCGGTAATGACCATTTTCGGCGGATTCTTGAGATTGCCGAGCACAAAACCAAGCTGTTCGACCTGCGTTGTTATGGCTACGGCCCCGCGGTCGAGCGCATCGCGCAGTACAAGCTGCTGGGGCAGTATTAGTCTGCCCTTTGGAGCACTTTCGTCGATAGGTGTAACGAGCACGATAACGTCACCCTCGTCACAAAGATCGGCAAGGGGACGCTTTTCGATCTCTCCCTCGCGCGCCAAAGCGGCGATCTTTTCCTTAAGCTCGTGTATATTATACCCACTTTTTGCACTTACTTCAATTGCATTTTCAATTTCGTATGCATTTTTTGCACCATCGGTCAGATCATGCTTTGTCAATGCCACAATGTAGGGCAATGAGCGTTTTTTGATAAGTTCGAGCATCTCGCGGTCGCTTTCGGTAATGCCCACGGTCGAATCGATGCATATAACAGCGATGTCGGTCTTGCGAATGACCTTTTTGGTGCGGGCCACTCGAAGTTCGCCGAGCGAACCCACGTCGTCGTATCCGGGAGTGTCAATAATGAGCACCGGGCCGAGCGGGAGCAGCTCCATCGACTTTGTAACGGGATCGGTCGTCGTTCCCGCAACGTCGGAAACGACCGAAAGATCCTGACCTGTAACGGCATTGACAAGGCTGGACTTACCCGCATTGCGATTGCCGAAAAAGGCTATATGAACTCGTTCCGATGCCGGAACGGAAGATAAAATTGACATCTTTTACTCCTGTTTAACAACGGATTAAAAACGGAAATCTCTTCTGTTGGAATTTTTGATGGCCTCGATATTATCGGCGGCAATGCCTCTTGCCTTTTCGTTAGGCACCTTTTTAAGCTGCTCTTCGATCATCCTAAATCCAACCTCACGGGTCTCGTCGGAGGCATAATCGACAAGATATTCGGTAAGAGTCATCAGCGCATTGGGATGACAGCAGTTCTGGATCTGTCCCGTCTTGCAAAGGCTCATAAAGCGGTCGCCCGTTCTGCCCTCTCGGTAGCAGGCAGTGCAGAAGGAGGGAATGTGATCGCTTTCCATAAGCCAGCGCACGACCTCGTCAAGGGTACGGGTATCCGAAACATCAAACTGCTCCGACTCATGCGGGCGTACCTTTTCACAGTATCCGCCGACCGAGGTACGGGAAGCTCCGCTGATCTGCGATATTCCGCAGTTGAGCGCCTTGGCGCGTACCTGCTCCGATTCGCGGGTTGAAACGATCATGCCGGTATAAGGAACTGCGATGCGGATGCAGGCGATGATCTTCAAGAAGATATCATCGGAAATACCGTTATCAAATACTGTGGGGTCGATATCGTCCGCTCTCTTGATGCGGGGTACGCTGATGGTATGAGGACCCACGCCGTGAACGGCTTCGAGATGCTCGGCGTGCATTAAAAGACCTGCAAATTCGTATTTATAGAGCTCAAGGCCGAAGAGTACGCCAAGTCCGACGTCGTCGATTCCGCCCTCCATCGCTCTGTCCATAGCCTCGGTATGA
The DNA here is from genome assembly GCA_017533545.1 of Clostridia bacterium. The sequence goes on along the minus strand of JAFXHW010000086.1, from coordinate 3,219 downwards.
TATGCGTAATCGTGCTTGGGTCCCGTGGGATGGAGCGCAAGATAGCTGTCCTTGTGATAGGTCTCCTGGAAAAGGATATATGTGCCTATTCCGGCCTCCTTGAGCTTGCGGTAGTTTTCAACTGTTGTGGCCGCTATATTTACGTTTACGCGGCGGATGGCTCCGTTTTTGTGTTCAACAGAATAGATAGTCTTGATCGACTCAAGAATATATTCAATGGGATTGTTGACCGGATCCTCACCCGCCTCGATAGCAAGGCGCTTGTGACCCATATCCTGGAGTGCGATGACCTCTTTTCTTATCTCCTCCTGAGTGAGCTTTTTACGCGCGATATGCTTGTTTTTGAGGTGATAGGGGCAGTATACACAGCCGTTTACGCAGTAGTTGGAAAGATAAAGGGGGGCAAACATAACGATGCGGTTGCCGTAAAAGGCAAGCTTTATCTGTTCGGCGAGCTTGAACATTGCCTCGACCTTTTCGGGGATTTCGCAGGCGAGAAGCACCGATGCCTCGCGGTGGCTGAGTCCCTCGCAATGCCAGCCCTGCTCTGTTTTTTTCGGGCGGGCCTTTTCAAGCAATGCGTCGATAAGCTCGACATTGTTTTTGTTTTCCTCTGCATACTGCAGTGTCGCGCGGATCTCCTCATCGGAGATAAACTCCTCGGCGCGGAGTGATTTGGGATTGTAAAGAGCCATGATGATATTCCTTTCTTTGCGGTCAGACGTCTTTTACGTCTTCCCATTCAGATGAATTTATATTATAATTTATTTTTATCTTTTAACGTCGCCCCGTGCGGTGACGATCTCGTATCCGATATCTTTCATTCGACGCTCGAGGTCTTTTTTGTTTTCGGCCGCCTCGGCGCCAGACGACAGCTTATTGTCGTAGAGCATATATTTCAGCCTGTCTTCGGCGGGCGAAAGATTTGGCATGATTACATTTGCGCCCGCGAGTATTCCCATCTCGCGTCCGCGCTCGTGAATTGTACCGAGAGCGGTGGTGGCGGGCAGGAGCACCTTCGGATGGATCATTCGCACCAATGCGAGCATGAGCAGTGTTTTTTCGAGTGTACCCGATTCAAAGGATGCAAAGGGTGTGGCGTGATGGGCGATAAAAGGGCCGATACCACACATATCGGGGCGAAATTCTTCGATAAATTTAAGATCACGCGCCAGATTTTCGGCAGTCTGGTAGGGCGAGCCCACCATAAAGCCGCAGCCCACCTGATATCCAAGTTCGCGCAGGCTGTAAAGGCATTTTATGCGGTTACGAAGTGTCAGATTTGACGGATGCAGCCGAGCGTAATGCTCGCTGTCTGCCGTTTCGTGGCGAAGCAGATATCTGTCTGCTCCCGCCTCGCGCAAGGCGGCGTAGCTTTCATGGCTTCTTTCGCCGAGCGAGAGCGTTACCGCTGCATCGGGATATTTTGCCTTTATCGAGCGGACGGTATCGCATACGAATTCGTCGGTAAAATGATTGTCTTCCCCGCCCTGCAAAACGAAGGTACGAAATCCGATCGCATACCCCTCGTCACAGCAGGCCAGAATCGTATCTTTATCAAGCCGATATCTCTCGCATTCGCGGTTGGAACGGCGAATCCCGCAGTAAAGGCAGTCGTTTTTGCAAAAGTTCGACACCTCAATAAGTCCGCGGATGTATACATCCCGTCCGTACACCTCGTTTCGGATCTTTTCGGCCAGATTCGATGCATAATCAAGCTCGCTCTCGCCATTTTCGCAAAGATATACGTATTCGTCAAAATCGAGTGTATGATTTTGAGCAAGGCGCTCGAGCAATTCTATTATCTTCTTGTTTTCCATATAAAAAATCCGCGTCAGACGCATTCAAAAAAGCGTGCGGAAAGGACGCGGAGATTTTTGACAAAAACGTTCTTTCCCCTCAACTGATTTGTTTCGGCGTCAGTTATACATTCGAATATTTTTTCTTTTTTACACCTTTGAGTAGGTTGCTTTTGCGGTAACTCCGTCGAGCTTGCCGATACTTCCCGTCAAGGTATTTATAGCATCCTCGGGCGCATCAACGGCCACCGAAATAATGCTGATATTCTTCTCGCGATAGGGTATTCCCATTCGTCCGATAACGTATTCGGAGTAGTTATGAAGTATCTCGTTGAGCCGTGCGACATTGTCGCTTTTTTCAACGATAATGCTTATCAGAGCAACTCTGTTTTCTTTTGCCATATACACCTCCAAATGCTATGATTTAATAATATCACATTTATTTTCTTTTGTCAATATTAATTTATACTATTTTTGTAGACATTTATTAATTTCTTGACAACCGCCCCGAAAATATGGTATAAATAAGGTAAGAAGACAATGAAAGGACGATAAAAAATATGGAAAGCACCCTTCACGACCTCAAAACAAGACGTTCCTGCCGTTCATACACAGACGAGATCCCCTCAAAGGAGATACTTGACAAAATTGCAGAGGCAGGCACATACGCTCCCACCGGACGCGGACTTCAGGCTCCCAAGATCGTGGTTGTGCGCGACCGCGAGACTATTGAATACATCGAAAAGCTCAACGCATCTGCCTGGTCAGGCAAGATGGAGCATCCCTTTTACGGCGCGCCCGTTCTGATGATCGTGCTTGCCGATCCCGAGATCCGTACCTATGTCGACGACGGCAACATGGTCATCGGCAACATTCTCAATGCCGCACACGCGCTCGGCGTAGCGTCCTGCTACATCTACCGCGCACGCGAGACCTTTGACATGCCCGAGGGCAAGGAATTGCTTCGCAAATGGGGCATCGACGAGCGCTACCGCGGAATAGGCAACTGCATACTCGGCTATGCCGCCGCGCCCTATGCCGATCCCAAGCCGAGAAAAGACGATTATATCCTTTACGTTTGATAAAATGAGCGAAAAAAGAAGCTACGAGAGTGCTGAGTTCACAAATATGTGTATGCTTGAGCGGGAGGACGGCAAAATACTCGTCATCAACCGCACCGATCCCGATTGGAGCGGGCTGGCCTTCCCCGGCGGACACGTTGAAGCGGGCGAATCGTTCGTCGATTCCTGCGTACGCGAGATGAAGGAGGAAACGGGGCTCACCGTGCTCGATCCCACCCTTTGCGGACTCAAGCAGTTTTACAAAAAAGACGGCGCACGTTACGTCATATTCCTTTTCAAGGCGACAAAATATCAAGGCGAGCTTAAATCGTCAGACGAGGGCGAGGTATTCTTCGTCG
>JAFXHW010000085.1 GCA_017533545.1 Clostridia bacterium | reverse complement strand
TTTTTTCTATCAGTTTACGCGCCCGACTATCGTCGACGATGCAACCTGTGCCAGGTAAACTGTTCCGTCGGCCATAACGATGATCGATTTCGGAACGTCGAGCGTCACGGTATGAAGCTTATTTTTAGCCTGCGCGATCTTCAAAAATTTCTTTGTTATGGGCGACATCGTCGCGGTATCGGCATCGAAGACCGCGGTTATCTCGCTCTCTCTCACCGTTTTATTATTGCCTATATGCAAATACATTTTAGTTATGTCTCCGAATGGATAGGGGTGGAAGATTTGGGGACTGCCTACATCTTGAATGCGAGTATTGTCGGCTAAAAGGGGAATCGTCTACATTTTGAATGTAAGTATTGTCGGCTAAAATAAATAATTTGTCTTATCCCTATGAATTTTACTTACATCAAAAGAAGAGTCCGCAGGGGTCAATTATACGTCCCGCCGCAAACCTCAATAGCCTTGTAATCGCCGTCAAGACGGTCGCACGACGTCATAATTACCTGCTTTTGCGCCATTCCGCGGATCAAAAATGCCCGTCTTGTCTCATCAAGTTCGCTCATAACGTCGTCAAAAAGGAATACCGGATATTCGCCGCATTCATTTTTCGAGATCTCACCCTCGGCCAGCTTCATGGCAAGAGCCAGACTCCTCTGCTGTCCCTGCGATGCGTACAGCCGCGCCTCGCGGGAATTTATCGTAATGGCAATATCGTCCCGATGAGGGCCGAAAAGTGTCGTACGCGCTTTTATTTCGCGTTCACGCGACAATTTGAGTGCCTCGCGGTATCCGTCCGCCGTCAGCGGAGCGGTATATTTGAGATCGGGAACTTCCCGTCCGTCGGTCATTTCGGCAAAGATTTTCTTTACCTCGACGTTCAGCCGCTCGACGTATTCGTATCTCTGACGAGCCACAACGGCACCGCTTTCGGCGAGCGCATCCGACCAGATATCGATTGTATCCTCGAATCCTTTTGGGTTATCATAATAGCTTTTTATCAGCATATTGCGCTCGGAAAGCTGAGAATTATACTTTTGAAGCGCACGCACGTATCCGCTTGAAAGCTGGGTGAGCGCCGCATCTACAAATTGACGCCTCTCGCTCGGACCCTGACAAACGATCGACAGATGCTGCGGACAGAAAAGAACCGCGCGAAAGCACCCGACAAAATCGGAAAGCCTTTTTTCGGGCGCACCGTTTCTGATCAGCACACGCCGTCCGTCGGAGGCGATGCGTATCTCAAGGGTATTTTCCCGACGCATATCGTCAAACGTCAGCTTTACTCTCGCAAAATCGGAGCCGAATTTTACAAGCTCCTTCTCTTTTGAAGCGCGAAATGAGCGTCCGTGAGCAAAAAGATATATCCCTTCAAGAGCATTGGTCTTTCCCTCGGCATTTTTGCCGTAGAGCAGCGTTACGCTTTCGCTCGGCTCTATCTTTGCGCGATCAATGTTGCGAAAGTTATAATACTCGATTTTTTTTACGTACATCAGTTACTTTTTTAGTTTTTAAGTCTTACGGGAAGTACAAGGAAGGTAAATGTTTCATCAAGCGATGCATCTGCGGGCTCGATGATCATCGACATTAAAGGAGTCGACATCGAAAGCTTGATCTCGTCGGTATCGCACGATTTGACCGCATCGTAAAGATAGCGGCAGTTAAATCCGATAACGATGTCCTCGCCATCCTTTTCAACTAAAACCTCGTCATTGAAGCTTCCCGATACCGATACCGAGCTGAGCTGGAGCGCATCCTCACAGAATGTGCAGCGAAGCGCGGGCTTGGTCTGACCCATGCTCTTTTCTTCGGTAACGAGCATCGCTCTTTCGAGAGCTCGGCAAAGCTGATCGGTGTTTATCTTAACAAAAACCTTATTAGTCTTGGGAATGAAACGGTCGTAATCGATATATTCCTCGTCGATAAGACGGGAGAAGAAACAAATATCGCCGATCTTAAAAACGACGTGCTTTCTTGCGGGACGAACGGTGATGGTATCGTCGCTGTCATCGAGAAGCTTGATAAGCTCGGTAAGCGATTTGCCGGGCAAAATAAACTTGCAGGCAAGATCCTCACTTGCTCCGCCGATCTCGAGCGCCTTTGTCATAACGGCAAGGCGATTCGAGTCGCATGATACGAGTGTGAGCTTTCCGTTTTCGATAGAGAAGAATTCACCGTTGAGTGCGGGACGGATATCGTTTTGAGCAAC
>JAFXHW010000084.1 GCA_017533545.1 Clostridia bacterium | reverse complement strand
CAAAAAACGTCTTGACAACTTTTTTGAAAAGGTCAAAGAAGACCCTTGCGGACGCGCCGCTGAGGTGGCCGACGAGATCGCCTTCTTTGCCAAGTACCGCGAACAGTTTTCGACCCTTCAGAACCTGCGTGACAGCGGTGAGCTTCCCTCCCGTGTGACCCACAATGACACCAAGTGCAACAATATTCTCTTCGACCGCGACACGGGCGCACCTCTTACCGTAATCGATCTTGATACTGTTATGCCCGGTCTTTGTGCCTACGATTTCGGCGATGCTGTACGCTGTGCCGCAAATACCTCATCCGAGGATGAAAAAGATCTGTCAAAGGTCGGCCTTAACATGGAATACTTCAAGGCGTTCACCGAAGGCTTTGTAGGTGCCGCAAAGGAATTTCTCACTGAAAGCGAGCTTAAATACCTCGCGTTCGGTGCTCCCACCATTGCTTTTGAGCTTGCTTCCCGTTTCCTTTACGACTATCTTGACGGCGACAAGTATTTCCGTATTCTTTATGATGATCACAATCTCGTCCGCGCCAGATGTCAGATCGCTCTTTGCCGCGATATGATGAACAAGCTTGACGAGATGAACGCGATCGTCATGGATTGCTGGAGCAAATAATTTTCAAGACCGATGAAATTTCATCGGTCTTTTTTATCGTAAATTTTTGTTATATCATTGACAAATAAAAATGTAACTGATACAATGAGCACAAGCATAAAATTGCGAAAAATATTTTATTGTATATACAATAAAGGAGATCTGTTATGGAAAAGATCAAATTAGGTATAATCGGTTGCGGCGGTATTGCCAACTGCAAGCATCTGCCCGCCCTTTCCAAGGTAGAAGAGGTTGAGCTTGCCGCATTTTGCGACATTATCCCCGAGCGCGCCGAGGATGCAAAAAACAAATACGGCAACGAAAACTCCAAAGTATACACCGACTATCACGAGCTTCTCGCCGATCCCTCTATTACCGTTGTCCATGTCCTTACCCACAATTCCGTGCACTGCTCCATTACCTGCGATGCGCTTGATGCAGGCAAGCACGGTATGTGCGAAAAGCCGATGGCAATCTCGGCCGCCGAGGGTCAGAAGATGATCGATGCCGCAAAGCGCAACAACCGTAAGCTGTCAATTGGCTATCAGTGCCGTCACCGTCTTCCCTATCTCTGTCTTAAAAAGAAGGTGGAAGAGGGTGTTCTCGGCGATATTTACTATGCAAAGGCTACAGCGCTTCGCCGCAGATGCGTTCCCACATGGGGCGTTTTCCTTGAAAAGGACAAACAGGGCGGCGGTCCTCTTATCGATATCGGCACTCACGCGCTCGACCTTACCCTTTGGTTGATGGACAACTATAAGCCCAAATACTGCATAGGCTCTACCTTCCATAAGCTCAACAAGCTTGAAGAGAAATATCACGGTAATGCCTGCGGCCCCTGGGATGTCAACAAATTTGACGTAGAGGACAGCGCATTCGGTATGATCGTTATGGAAAACGGTGCGACCATCATGCTCGAAGCATCATGGGCGCTTAACATGCTCGACACACGCGAAGCCACAACCACCTTGTGCGGTACCTTGGCAGGCGCAGACTTTGCCGACGGTCTCCGCATCAACGGCGTTCGCGACGGCGAGCAGTACGTTGAAACAGTTAGCGTAGAGAACAGCGGGCTTAATCTTTACAATGGAATCGACGTTTCCGACAACGAATTCCGCGAAGCAAAGCTCTGGATCGACTGCATCATTAACGATACCGATCCCTTCGTTCTTCCCGAGCAGGCGCTCTGCGTAACCAAGATCCTCGAAGGCATCTACAAATCCGCCGAGACCGGTGAAGCTTATTATTTCTGATATATCGCAGCAAAGTCCGATGTTTTATCATCGGACTTTTTATTTTCGCCCTTTTTATTGACAAACAAAAAATTAACTGATACAATAAACTCAAGCACAAAAATGCTGAAAATATTTTTTATACATACACAAAAGGAGACCCGTTATGGAAAAGGTAAAAGTAGGTATAATCGGCTGCGGCGGCATCGCTGTAGGCAAGCATCTCCCCTCCCTTAAAAAGCTTCCCGAGGTTGAACTCGTTGCATTCTGCGACATTATCCCCGAGCGCGCAGAAGATGCAAAGGCTAAGTTCGGAAATGAAAATTCCAAAGTTTATACCGATTACCACGAGCTTCTCAAAGACTCCGAGATCACTGTTGTCCACGTTCTCACCCCCAACGTTTCTCACAGCCCCATTACCTGCGATGCACTCGATGCAGGTAAGCACGTAATGTGCGAAAAGCCTATGGCGATCAACACAGCCGAGGCTCAAAAGATGATCGATGCCGCAAAGCGCAACAATCGCAAGCTGTCTATCGGTTATCAGAACCGTTTTACTATTGCCTCCCGTTATCTTAAACAGGAAGCCGAAAACGGCACATTCGGTGAGATTTACTATGCAAAGGCAAGCGCTCTGCGCCGCCGTGCAGTTCCCACATGGGGCGTTTTCCTTGAAAAAGACAAACAGGGCGGCGGTCCCCTTATCGATATCGGAACCCATGCGCTTGACCTTACTCTTTGGGTAATGAACAATTACAAGCCCAAGTACTGCATCGGCTCCACCTTCAACAAGCTCAACAAGCTCGACATTGATGAACAGGGCAACGCGTTCGGCCCTTGGGATGTCGATAAATTCGATGTTGAAGACAGTGCTTTCGGTATGATCGTTATGGAAAACGGTGCAACAATTATGCTTGAATCGTCCTGGGCACTCAATATGCTCGATACCCGTGAAGCAATTACAACCGTCTGCGGTACAAAAGCCGGCGCAGATATGATAGAAATCGACGGAATACGCATTAACGGCGTCAAAAACGGCAGACAGTATGTCAATAAGGTTAATCTGGAGACCGGCGGAGTTGCTTTCTTCGACGGAGTTGAGGAAAAGAATCCCTCTTTGAATGAAGCAAAATCCTGGATCGATGCAGTTATAAACGACACCGATCCCATCGTTCTCCCCGAACAGGCTATCGTTGTAACCAAGATCCTTGAGGGCATCTACAAATCCGCTCAGACGGGCGAAGCTTACTATTT
>JAFXHW010000083.1 GCA_017533545.1 Clostridia bacterium | reverse complement strand
GGCAAGAGAGATTGGCTATAAGGGAGCTTATAGTTTGCAGTCCCATATCAGAAATACGCCATTTATTAAAGAATAATGATACACCGCCGAGAGTAACTGTTTGGTCGCTCTCGGCGGTATTGTTATTCATTTTATAGACCTGCTTTATCGCAGGTGCGCCAAGGGTGGATTTTTTTCTGTCAGCAGGTTTATCCGAGTGCTACGTCGAGCACCATCATCAGCGCAAAGCCGAGTGCGGCGCCTATCGTGCCGATGTTGCTGTGGTGTCCCGATTGCGCTTCGGGAATAAGGTCTTCGACCACGACATATATCATCGCGCCCGCCGCAAAGGCGAGAATGAAAGGAAGGGCAGGCTTCAGCGCAACGGTCAAAAGCATTGTCAATATAGCGCCGATCGGTTCAACTATCGCCGAGACCATGCCGTATCCGAATGCCTTTTTGCGGCTTAGCCCGTTGCCGATGAGGGGCATCGATATGACCGCACCCTCAGGGAAATTCTGAATGGCGATACCGAGCGATAACGCGAGCGCCGCACTGGCCGATATAGTGCTGCTGCCGTCGAGTATGCCCGACAGGACAACGCCTACGGCCATGCCCTCGGGGATATTGTGTAAAGTTACCGCCAAAATAAGCATCATCGATTTGCCGAGGTTGCATTTTCTGCCTTCTGTCTCGCCGTAGCTTGCATGAAGGTGAGGGATTATCATATCCAAAACGAGCAAAAAGGCAATTCCTAAAAGAAATCCGACAAGCGCGGGAAGCCATGCGATATTGCCGCTTTCCTCTGCCATATCGATTGCAGGTATAAGCAGCGACCATACCGATGCCGCTATCATAACGCCCGAGGCAAAGCCCAAAAGGGCACGCTTGAGCGATTCCTTCATCTCATTTTTCAAAAAGAAGACCATCGAAGCGCCCAAAGCGGTTCCGAGAACGGGTAATAAAAGTCCGATTACAATCTTTAAAGTGTCACTCATGTTTTTCGGCTCCTTTTTCAAATTTTACGAGATAAATATATCATAAAATGATTTTTGTGTCAAGAAAAAAGATGAATATGCTACAAAAGAAGGGATAAAAATCTCAAAGACAGCCAAATAAGCGATATTTATAAAAATCGCCTTGACAGTTTTGTCAAATATGATATAATATAATTATGTATGCTCTTATTTAAGGATAGAAAATACTTTTTTAAGGAAGTCAAAATAAAATGGACGAAATTACTAAAAAGCCGATAATATTTTCAGGAATACAGCCCAGCGGTATTATTACGCTCGGCAACTACCTCGGAGCGCTGAAAAACTGGGTCGCTTTGCAAAACGATTACGACTGCATCTACTGTGTCGTTGATATGCACGCCATCACCGTGCGCCAGAACCCCGCACAGCTCCGCCAGAGAACGTATGAAACTCTCGCACTCTATCTTGCCAGCGGAATTGATCCCGAAAACTGTACTCTCTTTGTGCAGAGCATGAATCCCGCACACGCCGAGCTCGGCTGGGTGCTCAACTGCTATACCATGTTCGGCGAGCTTAACCGTATGACACAGTTCAAGGACAAGAGCGCCAAAAATGCCGACAACATCAATGCGGGTCTCTTTACATACCCCACGCTGATGGCGGCCGATATCCTGCTTTATCAGACCAACCTCGTTCCCGTAGGCGAGGACCAGAGACAGCACCTCGAGATCGCGCGGGATATCGCTGAGCGATTCAACGGTGTTTACGGCGATACCTTCGTTGTACCCGAGGCGTACATTCAGAAGACAGGCATGCGCATAATGTCCCTTTCCGAGCCGACAAAGAAGATGTCCAAATCGGACTCCAATGTCAACGGCTTTATTGCGATTCTCGATGACCGCGACACTATTATTCGCAAATTCCGCCGCGCGGTAACCGATTCGGATACCGTTGTTTGTCGCGGAGAGGGCAAAGAGGGAATCAACAACCTTATGAATATTTACTCCTGCTTTACAGGCAAGAGCGACGACGAGATTGTAAAAGAGTTCGACGGACGCGGATACGGTGATTTCAAGACCGCCGTCGGTGAGGTCGTTGCCGATTCGCTCACCCCCATAAGAGAAAAATTCAACGAGATCATGGCCGATAAGAGCTATCTCGAATCGATCATGCGTGAGGGCGCCGAAAAGGCCGCGTACTATTCGCGCAAGACGATAAGCAAGGTTTATAAGAAAGTCGGATTTGTTCAGATAAAGAGATAAATCTAAAAGTGAGCCGCTTCGATCGCGGCAAAAAGAAAGGATTTATTCTGCCGATCATCGGCAGGAGATTTTTAAAATGTTGGATCACTCCTTTTTCTATCTTATAGCCGCCGCGCTGTGCGCCGGTCTTATATCCTTCACCACAACGCCCTTAGCACGCGTCTTTGCCTTTAAGGTGGGCGCGGTCGACGTTCCGAAGGACGAACGCAGAATGCATAACAAGCCCATTCCCCGATTGGGCGGACTTGCCATCTTCCTCGGCTTTTCGGTGGCGGCGCTCGCATTTTGCGATTTTACTCCCACATTGCTTTCGATATATTTCGGCGGACTTGTCATAGTTGTCGTCGGAGTACTTGATGATATCTTCCGCCTGAACGCGTGGGTGAAATTCATCGTCGAGATTGCGGTTGCATTTATTCCGATATCGCAGGGGCTGAGCATAGAGTTTATCAATTTGTTCGGCGAATACGTTGTGTTCGGCGTCTTTGAGATACCGATAACAATACTTTGGATTGTCGGTCTTACCAACGCGATAAATCTTATCGACGGACTTGACGGACTTTCCTGCGGCATATCTGTTATCTGTTCGCTGTCGCTGCTGCTTTGCTCAATACTTGTGCTCGACAATTTTGCTTTGACTATGCTTACGGCGATATTGGCGGCATCCTGCCTCGGATTTTTGCCCTTCAACTCTAACCCTGCAAAGATCTTTATGGGTGACACCGGCGCGCTCTTTTTGGGATACACCCTTTCGGTTATCTCTATAAGCGGACTTTTCAAGATGCACGCGGTGCTTTCCTTTATGATACCGGTCTCTATCTTCGCACTCCCTCTTTTCGATACGATCTTCGCTTTCGTGCGCCGCATCGCATCCGGACACAGCCCATTCAGACCCGACAGAGGACATATCCATCACAGACTTATCGATATCGGATTCAATCAGAAGCAGACGGTGTATATCCTCTATTCGGTCTGCGGAATCCTCGGCATTTCTGCCGTAATGTTTTCTATATCGGGCAGATGGATGTCGGGAATGATATTGGTCGTTGCCTTCCTCATCTTTGCATTCAACTATGCGGTACTAAAGCATCCCGAAACGAGAAAGCT
>JAFXHW010000082.1 GCA_017533545.1 Clostridia bacterium | reverse complement strand
GATGGCGCTAGGTCTTCCATTGCCCGAAAAAGTATACGGACACGGATGGCTTTTACAAGATGGTGGAAAGATGAGTAAATCCAAAGGCAACGTTATTTATGCCGATGACCTTGTTGATATGTTCGGTGTGGATGCCGTACGTCATTATTGTCTTGCCGAAATGCCTTATGCATCCGACGGAAGCGTAACCTACGAAAACATCATCAAGCGCTACAACACCGACCTTGCCAACAATCTCGGCAATCTCGTAAAGCGCACCATCGATATGACCGCCAAGTATTTCGGCTCGGTCATCCCCTTCCCCGTTGAATCCCAGATTGCAGAAGAGATTGCTCTTGACAATGAGCTTAAGTCCGTATGTGCAAATGCCAAAGCCTCAATGGAAAAGGCAATGGACGAATACAGAGTGGCCGATGCATGCGAAGAGATATTCACCATGCTCCGCCGCGCAAACAAGTATATCGACGAAACCGCACCTTGGGTACTTGCAAAGGACGAAGCGCAAAGAGAGCGTCTCGGCACCGTACTTTACAACCTGCTTGAAACCATTCGTATAGGCGCCGTCCTGCTCACTCCCTTTATCCCGCAGACTGCCGCCAAGATCATGTCCCAGCTCAACACCGATGTCGACACATTCGAGTTCGGCGGACTTTTAGGCGGAAAAGAGACCGGCAAGGCAGAAATGCTCTTTGCCAGAGTTGACGAAGCAAAGCTTCTCGCCGAGATCGAAGCTGAAAGAGAAGCCGCAGAAAAGGCCGCAAAGAAGATGGAAAAGCCCGAAGGCTGTGCTGAAATCGGAATTGACGATTTCATGGGCGTTGAGCTCCGCGTAGCTCAGGTAATTGCCGCCGAGCCCGTTCCGAAAGCGAAAAAGCTCCTCAAATTACAGCTCGATTTAGGATATGAGACCCGCCAGGTCGTTTCGGGAATCGCTCAGTTCTACAAGCCCGAGGATCTTATCGGAAAGAAGCTTATCGTCGTTGCCAACTTGAAGCCCGCAAAGCTTTGCGGAGTTGAAAGCTGCGGCATGATACTTGCATCGGGAGGCGAACAGATTAAGGTAGTATTCCTCGATGCCGATACCCCGCTCGGCGAAAGAGTTCGCTGATGCGCATTTTCGACACCCACGCCCATTACGATGACGACAGATTCGAAGGTATTCGCGAAGAGTGCATAAAAGAATCGTTCGACATCGGAGTGGAGTATATAGTAAACGCGTCGAGCGATATAAAAAGCTCGAAATCATCACTCGCTCTTGCCGACAAATATCCGCAGTTTTACGCCGCTTGCGGTATCCATCCGCACGAATGCTGTGATATTTCCGACAAAAACGAAGCTCTCGACGCCGTAAAATCCCTTCTTTCGCATAAAAAGGCGGTCGCTCTGGGCGAGATCGGACTGGATTACTACTACGACACCGATTGGAAGGACAAACAGATCGAATTTTTCGATTCCCAGCTTTCTCTTGCCGAAGAGCTGAAGCTGCCTGTAATCATACACGACCGCGACGCCCACGGCGACACGATGGACATCATACGTGCACATCCGAAATCGTTTGGTATTCTTCATTCCTTTTCAGGAAGCGCCGAAATGGCAAGACGGCTTTTGAAGCTGGGATGGTACATCTCCTTTTCAGGAGTAGTATCTTTCAAAAATGCATCCCGTGTGATTGAATCGCTGCTTGCGGTCGACGATGACCGTCTGCTTATCGAAACCGACTGTCCCTATCTTGCGCCCGTGCCGATGAGGGGACAAACGAACCGCTCAGCATATCTTCAATACACGATAGCAGCCATTGCCAATGCAAAAGGCGTAAGTGAAGAAGAGATCGCCGAGATGACGTTTGAAAACGCAAAAAGAATTTTTAAAATCAACTAATTATTATTCATATGAGGCAATTATCATGGCAGAAAACAATTCAACTATCATAAGATCAAATAAAATGTCGGTTGCCAACCTTACACTTGGCGCAATTCTCACTGCACTCGTAATCGTGCTCCAGCTTTTGGGTACATTCGTCAGATTAGGCCCTTTCCAGATTTCGCTGGTACTTATACCCATCGTAATCGGTGCCGCCTGCTGCGGAAAATACATTGGCGCATGGCTCGGCTTCGTTTTTGGTATGGTTGTACTGCTCAACGGTGACGCCGCCGCCTTCTATGCCATAAATATTCCCGGGACCATTATCACCGTACTTTTGAAAGGTATTCTCTGCGGACTTTGCGCAGGTCTTGTTTACAACATTTTTGAAAAGAAAAACAGATATCTTGCGGTGTTCGCCGCAGCTATAGTCTGCCCCATTGTAAACACCGGTGTTTTCTATGCCGGCTGCTTCGCATTCTTCCTTGACACCATCAAGGAATGGGCGATTGCCGAAGGATACGGTTCAAACTTCATTATGTACATGATCATCGTTCTTGCAGGAGGCAATTTCCTTGTTGAGCTTTCATCCAACATCGTTCTCAGCCCCGTTGTTGTCCGTCTGCTCAACATCCGCAAAAAAGCAAACGTTTGATTTAAGGCAAAAAATTATCCCATATCTTCACCTTTCGGTGTCGATATGGGATTTTTTTAATACTTGCCGTATATCTCAACTATCTTATCGACCTGCTCGGAGCAGATAAGCGATACCGTAAGTCCGTCGCGTCGGACAACGGTACTGTTTACTACCGTCTGATACTCGGTGAGATATTTCTTTACCGCTTCGGATTTATTTTCAAAACGGGCGGTGAGCTTTGCCTCGATGTCCTTTGCATTTTCGGCATCGACAGCTGCAATAATGATTATCTCTTCGGGCGAGTTGCCTGCCATGCTTAAACAATATACTGCCGAGCTGTATTGATCGGGCGATATTCCCGTATCGATTTCGAGCATCTCATCGGCAAGGTCGATCATGCCTGTTTCGCCTATTTCGCTTTCGATGGCAGCGAATAGCTCTGCGGGTGCGGGAAGATCTTTTTCTGATTTGCACGATGCAAGAGAGAAAAGCGATATGACCAATATAATTATAAGTAGCTTTTTCATTATTTTATACCGTCACTTTCGGCAAATTCATTGATCAGCGACACAAGTTTTTCTGCCCCCACGGTCGTAAGGTGTATATAGTTATCGCTGCAATATTCAGGCGTCATGCCGCCCTTTTCGCTTAAAAAGGGAGTGTGAACGTCTATGTATTTTACTCCGTCCTCTTCGCACATTTTGCACAATGCCTCGACGTAGCTATTTAAAAGAGTGACGTTGAATGAGCTGTTTTTAACGTAATTCGGGTTATAGTTGGACTCGCCGCGAGGTATGTTGAGCATAACGATCACCTCGGATTCGGGCAAAGTTTCATTGACAATACCGAGCAGTCTGCGATAATCGTCAATAATGATATCGATCGACGGTGAGGCGAACATAGCAAGATCGTTTGTGCCAAGCATGATGAAAATTCTGCCAATCGTTTTATCTGCATTCAGCTTTGTCAGTATCTCATCAAATGGAGCCGCGACACCTTTATATGTGTAGCTTACACCGTTGCCCCCGCTTCCCGTAAGGTCGGATACCGACACGCCTTCCTGCGTTTCAAGGAAGCGTGCACCAGGCAAGGTCGGCTCGGTTTTGCGCTGCGCGAGAGTATATATCTTGAGTCCCGAAACAACCGAATCACCGATAAACAACGTATTTGAAAAATATTTTTCGGCAGAAAACGGCTTTGTTTCTTCGCTTCCAACGTTATCAGTCTCTTTTATTGCGGGAACACCCATATCACTTGCGTCGGCGTCTATCCGGGACGTATCACCAATGTTTTTGGAAGAGGCATCGGGAATATTTTGTGCGCACGACGTGAGGATAATGCACATTAAAAGCGCAAATATCAGTTTTTTCAATTTATTCTCCTCAAAATTGCAACAGAACGATTAAAAAAGCGGCATTGTCACAATGCCGCTTTTCATTTTAAACTTTATGCGGCTGATTTATCTGGCAACCTCAACCATTTCGAATGCTTCCAAAACGTCGCCGACACGGATATCGTTGAATCGGTCAAGACCGATACCACACTCGTATCCTTGAGCAACCTCGCTCTTATCGTCCTTGAAGCGGCGCAGTGAGGAAATCTTGTCCTCGAAAATAACGACACCGTCGCGCAGCACGCGGATCTTTGCGGAACGCTTGATAAGACCATCCTGAACGTAGGATCCTGCGATAGTACCGACGTTGGAAACGTGAATAGTCTGGCGTACCTCTGCGTGTCCGAGGATGCTTTCCTTATAGGTGGGAGCAAGCATACCCTTCATAGCAGCTTCGATCTCTTCGATGCACTCGTAGATGATGCGATAGGTACGGATATCTACCTTCTGGCGTTCGGCAGAGTCGATAGCGTTCTTATCGGGACGCACGTTGAATCCGACAATAATCGCATTGGATGCTGCAGCGAAGGTAACGTCGCCCTCGGTAATACCGCCTATACCGGTATGAATGATCTTGACCTTAACCTCTTCGTTGGAGATCTTTTCAAGCGATGCCTTAACTGCCTCAGCAGAACCGGCAACGTCGGCTTTAACGATGATTTTGAGCTCTTTTACACCGCTGTTGATCTGGGCAAACAGATCGTCAAGGTTAACGGTGGAATTTGCCTTGAATTCAGCTTCACGCTGTGCGTTGCGTCTCTGCTCGGCAAGCTCGCGTGCCATTCTTTCGTCTTCAACTGCGTTGAATTCGTCACCCGCTGCGGGAACTTCGTCAAGACCAAAGATCTCAACGGGAACGGAAGGACCTGCTTCTTTGAGGGTACGGCCGTTTTCGTTGGACATATTACGGACACGTCCTACGCTGGTACCCGCGATAACAACGTCACCCTGATGGAGGGTACCGTTCTGTACGAGCACGGTAGCAACGGGACCTCTGCCCTTATCAAGACGGGACTCAATAATAACACCCTTCGCGCGGCGATTGGGGTTAGCCTTGAATTCCTTCATTTCGGCGATGATAAGAACGTCTTCGAGAAGCTCGTTTATGCCCTTACCTGTGAGTGCAGATACGGGAACGCACATAACGTCGCCGCCCCATTCCTCGGGGATAAGCTCGTACTTGGTGAGCTCGGACTTGATGTTTTCGGGATCGGCCTGAGGCTTATCCATCTTGTTTATCGCAACGATAATGTCGAGATTTGCGTCCTTTGCGTGGTTGATCG
>JAFXHW010000081.1 GCA_017533545.1 Clostridia bacterium | reverse complement strand
GCGTTCTGGACCGGGGTGACGTCCTTTTCGATCCAGCGGGTCAGCTTTGCCACCTGACAGGGCTGCTGCCAGGTCGGAATGATCGCCGAGCCGTTTTCTGCCTGCATGTAGAAGCGCGGCATCGCGATGAAGTTGTAGGTGCCCAGCTCGACATGCGCCGATGCGCCGTCCTCGAAGTACAGCTCGAGCTTGAAGCCGTCGTCGACGTCCTTGTTGGTGTAGTGCGAGCAGGTGCAGTACAAACGCACGATCTTCTGCCGGAAGATCTGCAGCATCTGGTCGATGAGATGGATGCCCCAGTCGAGGATCATGCCACCGCCGTGTTCCTTTTCCCCGCGCCAGTCGCTGGGAATGCCGCGAGAGCCGTGTACGCGCGATTCAATGCAGAATACACTTCCCATCTCTCCGCTTTCATAAATCTGCTTGGCAAGAAGAAAATCGCTGTCCCAACGGCGATTTTGATGAACGGTAAAAACCTTGCCGTTCTTGTTGGCGGCGTCAGCCATTTCCCAAAAATCTTTTTCGGTCATGGTAACGGGCTTTTCGCAAATGACGTTCTTGCCGGCATTCAAAAGATCGATCACGATCTCTTTGTGTACATCGTTCGGTGTTGCAACGGTCACAAGATCTATGTCGGTATCTTTCAGCACGCTTTCAAAGGAATCATAGGTATAAATACCCGCATCCTGCGCTCTTTTGGTGGCTTTTTCGGAAATATCAAAAATGCCTTTCAGCTCAACGACGTTGTTTTCACGAATTTTATTGGCATGCCATCTGCCCATACCGCCGTATCCGACAATGACCGATTTTTTCATAGTATTTGCCTCTTTGATCAATATAACATTATGTGTAGATTATATCTCAAGATAACAAAAAGCAATACTGTTTTTGTCAAAAAAGCATTTATGCTTGATAATATACGGAAATGTTAAATTGCGGTCTTGTTCACACAATTGTATTGAATCATTGGCGTTTTTGTGGTAAAATAATAAAATGATCAGACAAGACAGTATGGATAAGGAGAATGGCGATGATTTTTGAAAAGCAAGTCGTAAATATGTATAAGGGTATGATGCACGTAAGGTGCGACGATACCGAAACCGTGTTTTATTTTTCGGCGGAGGATTTTCCCGGCTTAAAGAAGGAGGCGTATGCGTTTCGGGCGTCCGCGGGACACAAATTGCAAGGATACCTCTATCAATACGATGACCCGATACCGAATAGGCTTGTGGTGTTTGACCACGGCTTTGGCGGCGGTCACCGTGCCTATATGAAGGAGATCGAAAAGCTCTGCCGTCACGGCTATCTCGTATTTGCCTACGACCATACGGGCTGTATGGAGTCGGGCGGCGAAACACCCGGCGGACTTGCAAAGTCCTTGTGCGATCTGGACGACTGCATTGTGACAATTAAGAGAGACGCGCGTTTTGCGGGCTTTGATATCTCGGTGATGGGGCATAGCTGGGGCGCGTTTTCGACCTTGAATATCTCGGCGCTCCACCCCGAGATCTCCCATATCGTCGCAATGAGTGGATTCGTTTCGGTGGAGGAAATGATCGGTACGTTTTTCTCGGGTCTGATGAAGGGCTACCGCAAGCCTATCCTCTCACTTGAAAGAGCATCGAATCCGAAATTTGCGGAGTTCAACGCCGTTGAGTCTTTGTCAAAATCCGAAACAAAGGCACTGC
>JAFXHW010000080.1 GCA_017533545.1 Clostridia bacterium | reverse complement strand
CTGCCATACCCGTCCAAAGAGCGCCAAACAGAGCCATAATACCGCTTGCCCGAGCAGCAATTACAGTCCAAAGAATACCAAATGCGATCATAAAGATTCCTGAAACTCCGCCCATCATCGACGGTCCGCGTCCCGGTTTAATGCTTCTCATATTATCTCCTCCCTGTTTTGTCTTTGCAATTTCATTATATCACATTTATGCAGGCATTTCAATAAATTTTACCTTATTTCGGCTAAAAAACGCCTCTATTTTTTTCATCAGGGCAACTTTTGAACAATTAATTTACAATTTCCGCTTTATTTTTCATGCGATTCGTGGTATAAATGTTTAGATATATCATTTTAGATCAAGGAGAAAAGATTATCATGACCAAAAAGATTATTACCTTGGCGCTTGCAGCAATGATGGTATTCTCTCTTGCTGCCTGCTCGGGCCCAAATTACGATTTTGACCTTACCGAATACATTACTCTCGGTGAGTACAAGGGAATTGAAATTTCCAAGGCAAAGATTGACGAACAGCTTGCAGAAATAGTAGACGAGCTTATCGAATCCGCCGTAACCAAGCTCGAAGTTACCGATCGCGCCGCAAAAGAGGGCGATATCGTAAATATCGACTTTGTCGGCAAGCTCGACGGCGAAGAGATCGTTGACGAAAACGGCCTTACTCCCGCATCCGATGAATCTGTTGACGTTACCATCGGCGACGGTGCTTTCGTTGAAGGATTTGAAGAATCCATCATCGGCCATCTCGTTGAAGATGCTTACTCTGTTGACATCACCTTCCCCGAGGATTACCAGGGTACTGCTCTCGCAGGCAAGACCGTAACATTTGACATTACCGTAAATTCCATCACCGAAAAGATCCTTCCCGAGTATGACAACGATCTTGTTAAATCTAAGACCGCTTACGAGACCATTCCCGAATTCGAAGCTCAGATGATCAAGAGCCTCCGCGAGGAAATGGTTTGGAATGCACTCAGCACTTCTTCAGTTGTAAAGAAGTATCCCGAGAAGAACGTTAAGTTCTACTATGATCAGACCGTTGCTCAGTACAAGCAGTACGCAAGTGCGTACGGCTATTCCTTCGATTCCTTCATTCAGTCTGCGATGCAGACCACTACCAAGACTTTCCTTCAGCAGGTTATTTCCGAAGCAAAGTCAAGTGTTCGCAATGAGATGATCCTTCATTCCTTCATCAAGGCTGAATCTATTGAGCTCACTAAGGAAGAGTATAACTCCCGTATCGATGCTCTCGTTGAAGAATATGCAGTAAAAGACGCAAAAGAGCTCGAAAAGAACTACGGCAAGGAAATGATCGAAAACACTATGCTTTACGATATCATGATCGAAAAGCTTCTCGAGTACTCCGTAGAAGTTGAATAATTGAGTTTAATAAAAATAAGCATCTCGCTTTTCGTAAAAGAAGAGCGAGATCTTTTTTTCGTCTTTTGGTGATTATGTTCGTGTTTTCGGCGCGTTTTTTGTGAAAAATTTCAAATAACTATTGACATTTTTAAATTTGTATGCTATCATGTGTAAAGCGTTTTGCTTTACAGTTAAAAAGGAGTCGTATTATGCCGGCAGAGATCGATATTTCAAAAAACGTTATGACCTGCCGTCTGCTCGACTTTTACGGCGGACTGCTTTCCGACCGTCAGCGCGAGATACTCTCTCTTCACTACGACGAGGACCTATCGCTCGGTGAGATATCGCAGATATGCGGTATAACCCGTCAGGGTGTGGCCGATGCGCTGAGGAAAGGCGAAAATGCGCTGAACGATTTCGAGGCGCGGCTCGGGCTTTTATCAAGAGCCGATGCGCTTGATAACGCTCTTGCAGAGCTTGCAAAACAGCTTGACGAAGGAAAAGACAGAAAAGAGATTGCCGAACGTCTTCGCTCAACCGTCCTTTAAATCCGTTATACCAAATCCGACAAACAACATCGGAGAAAAATAATGTTTCAAAGCTTACAAGACAAAATAAACGCCGCCTTTAAGAAATTCCGCAGCAAAGGCAAGCTTTCTGAGGCTGATGTCAAGGAGGGCATGAGAGAGATAAAGCTCGCTCTGCTCGAAGCTGACGTTTCCTTTAAGGTCGTGCGTGATTTTATAAAAACTGTTTCCGAGCGTGCCGTCGGTGCCGAGGTTCTTGAAAGCCTCATGCCCGCACAGCAAATAGTCAAGATCGTAAACGAAGAGCTCACCGCACTCATGGGCGGAAGCATTTCGAAGCTGACTATCAACTCAAAGCCGCCCACGGTCATCATGATGTGCGGTCTGCAGGGCGCCGGTAAAACCACCCACGCCGCAAAGCTCGCCGCAATGCTCAAAAAGCAGGGCAAGCGTCCTCTGCTTGTCGCCGGCGACGTCTACCGTCCCGCCGCAATCAAGCAGCTCGAGATCGTCGGATCGCAGGCAGGCATTCCCGTCTTTCAGCTGGGCGACAAATTAAGCCCCGTCGAGATCGCAAAGGCGGGCGTTGAGAATGCAAAGCAGCACGGAAATGACATCGTATTTATCGATACCGCAGGTCGCCTTCAGGTTGACGAAGCCATGATGGGCGAGCTTGTTGATATAAAAAACACAGTTAATCCCGATGAGATCCTCCTCGTTGTCGACTCGATGACCGGTCAGGATGCCGTAAACGTGGCTCAGACCTTCAACGAGATGCTCGACATCACCGGCGTCATTTTAACAAAGCTTGACGGCGATACCCGAGGCGGAGCCGCGCAGTCGGTACGAAGCGTTACCGGCAAGCCGATCAAGTTCATCGGTACGGGCGAAAAACTCGACGCCCTCGAGCCCTTCCACCCCGACAGAATGGCATCGCGAATCCTTGGTATGGGCGATGTGCTCTCCCTTATCGAAAAGGCAGAGGCGGCATACGACGAAAAGCAGGCAGCCGAGCTTGAGCGCAAGATCCGCGAATCGAGCTTCACCCTGTCCGACTACCTCGATCAGTTCAAGCAGATACGCGGCATGGGATCGATGGATCAGCTTCTCGCTATGATTCCCGGTGTCAAGCCCGACGCGTTAAAGGATGCCAAGATCGACGAAAAGAAGATCGACCGCATGGAGGCCATTATCCTTTCCATGACTCAGCGCGAGCGCGACAAGCCCGATATAATCAACGCATCGCGCAAAAAGCGAATTGCCGCAGGAAGCGGAACGAGCGTTGAGGAGGTCAACCGCCTGCTTAAGCAGTATGACCAGACAAACAAGATGATGAAACAGTTCAGCAACGGAATGATGGGCAACAAGTTCTCCAAAAAAGCATTCCGCAAATTCAAAAAGCGCTGACACATTTAATTTCGTTATATTATAAAAATAATATAAATATATCATATTAATTAATTTATTCGGAGGAAAAATCCCATGGCAGTTAAAATCAGATTAAAGAGAATCGGTGCAAAGAAGGCTCCTTTCTACCGCGTAGTTGTTGCAGACGGCAGATTCCCT
>JAFXHW010000079.1 GCA_017533545.1 Clostridia bacterium | reverse complement strand
ATTGCGCTTGATCATTTTGCCGACTCACTGCTCGGACTTGATATGATCCCCGAGGGAGCACGGCTGATCGACGTAGGTGCAGGCGGCGGATTCCCGTCACTCCCGATTGCGATCGCCCGTCCCGACGTTACCGTGGTATCGCTTGACAGCACGGCGAAAAAGCTAAAATTTATAGACCGGGCAGCGTCCGAACTGGGGCTTGGCAATATTACAACCCTTGCCGCAAGAGCAGAGGATGCAGTAAAAGACAAAAATATGAGAGAAAAATTTGACGTTGCGACCGCGCGCGCCGTATCGAGGCTGAATATTCTTTCCGAGCTCTGCCTGCCCTTTATTTCCCTCGGCGGGAAATTTCTCTCTTACAAAGGACGCGAAGGTGCGACCGAATATGACGAGGCATCGAAAGGAATTGCCGTTCTCGGCGGTAAATTGACCGAAATGCGCGAATTTAACCTCAGCTACGGTGAGCTTTCTCGTCAAAGATTTATCATTTCGATAGAAAAATCGCGCAAAACTCCCGACGCGTATCCCCGCGCATACAATAAAATCCTTAAAAAGCCTCTCTGATAGCCCAAAGCCATGCTTTTAAGCATGGCTTTTTTGATTATTCCTTTTGAAGATGCTTTTTTCGTCAACCACGATTTGCTATGTGGAAAATGTTTTTTATGATACAATATTTAAAAGGAATTTTTAATGTAAGAGGTATCAAAAATGGAAAATTGCGTGAGAAAAATACCGATAAAATCTATTGTTCCCAACCGGTCGCAGCCAAGGCGAGATTTTAATGAAAATACCCTCGCCCTTCTGGCAGACAGCATTAAAAAGAACGGAATACTGCAGCCGCTTACCGTCAGACGCACCGAAACGGCCGGTACGTATGAGCTGATTGCAGGCGAACGCCGTCTTCGCGCGGCGGCCATAGCCGATTTTTGTGAGGTTCCCTGCATAATTGTACATGCAGATGACAGAAAATCGGCCGAATTGGCGCTTATCGAGAATCTCCACCGCGAAAACCTCAACATATTCGAGCAGGCGGGCGCAATGGCGGCGCTGATCGATATTTACTCATTAACGCAGGAGCAGGCGGCTCATCAGCTGTCGATGTCCCAATCGGCTGTAGCGAACAAGCTGAGATTATTGAAATTAAGCGAAGGAGAAAGGCAAATAATACTGTCGTCCTGCCTTTCCGAGCGTCACGCCCGCGCGCTGCTGCGAATATCGGACGGCGAACTTCGTCTCAAAGCACTCAGACATATCGCCGCCCGTTCGCTCACCGTTGCCGAATCGGAAAGCTATATCGAGGCGCTTCTTTGTCAAAAGGAGGAGGAAAGGCGCCGAAAAAACATGAAAATTGTCATAAAAGACGTACGCGTTTTCTACAACACTATTGAACACGCCATCGATACCATGCGCCGCGCAGGTATTAACGTCACCTCGTCGCGGCGGGACAACGGCGACAGCGTTGAGATGACGATCAAAATTCCGCTTTCGGAAAGCAAAAACAGTATTGTTTGATATATGCTGCCAACAACTATCCATTCACTCCCCCCGCAGGGGTGGCAAATGTTTCACGTGAAACGCTCGAGGCAAATCAAAGTTACTTATTTTAGGTACATCGCTCAAAATCTCTAACAAAAATCTTCCATATAATAAAATTATCCGTTTCCGTCTTGACATATTGAATAAAACGCGGTACAATATATTATGTATCACTATCTAAATTTATTTTATTGGAGAGCATAATTTTATGGCTGCGGTGATAACCCTCGCAAACCAAAAAGGCGGTGTCGGAAAAACAACTTCCGCCGTTAATATAGCTGCCGCCGTCGGTGCGTTGGGCAAGCGTGTTTTGCTTATCGATGCCGATCCTCAGGGCAATGCGTCCAGCGGAGTCGGAATCAACAAAAAGAGCATGCGCCTTTCCACATACGACGTGCTTATCGGACGCGCGAGCGCGGAAAGTGTCATAATTGATACAACTTTCAAAAATCTTTGGGTGATGCCCTCAAATATCGCACTTGCAGGTGCCGAATTCGAGCTCGTTACATCGGACAACCGCGAAAGCAGACTCCGCGATGCGCTGTCAAGCGTGCGCGACAACTTCGATTACATATTCATCGACTGTCCTCCTTCGCTCGGAATTCTTACTATCAATGCATTGGTCGCCGCAGACGGTGTTATTATCCCGATGCAATGCGAATTCTACGCGATGGAGGGACTTTCCCAGCTTCGCGTGACAATTTCACAGATAAAGAAGCTTTACAATCCCACAATCGAGATCACGGGCATTCTTATCACGATGTACAACGGCCGCCTCAATTTGTCGCTTCAGGTTATGGCGGAGCTGAAAAAGTACTATCCGGACAAGCTGTTCTCGACTCCTGTTCCGCGTATGGTACGCCTCAGCGAGGCACCGGGCTTCGGACAGCCGATAATGTATTTTGACAAGTACTCAAAGGGTACCGCTGCATACGAATCGGTCGCCGCGGAGATAATAGAAAGAATTTGATTTTTCCCTCAACACAAGGTAAAATACGCAGCGCATGTGCTTTACATTTCACACACCCGCTGTATTCCAAAGTTTTAACAAACATTCCCTCAACACAAGGTAAAATACGCAGCGCATGTACTTTACATTTCACACACCCGCTGTAAGTACAAATTTCAACAAATATTCCCTCAACACAAGGTAAAATATGGCAGATAAGAAGAGACAGAGCGGACTCGGCCGCGGACTTGATTCAATATTTTTGGACAACAATCCTTTACTTGACGGCATTGACGCCGGAT
>JAFXHW010000078.1 GCA_017533545.1 Clostridia bacterium | reverse complement strand
GGTATTTCCAACGTGGAGCTGTTCCATTTTTAATTCTCCTTTATGTATGTTAAATATTAAATAAAAGTTCATCTAATATTATCAATTATAGCACATCATTCGTCTATATTACATCGATAAAGGTTGACAATTTGATAAAAAATATGTATAATTAAATATAATTATATTATTATGGACAAATATTATTATTTTTCAGATAAGGAATCGAACTTATGAAAAGAAGAGAAGCTCGTGAGCTGTTGTTCGCATTGATTTACGAAACCGGTTTTGAGTATCCTTTCTCCGATGCCGCCCGCACCGCCAAAGACATTTACGACTCCGCTAAGGAGTATCGCGAGCTCGAAGAGGACAGCTATATTCGCGAGGTTTATTTTGATATCTGGGATAAAATTCCCGAGCTGGATGCCGTCATCGGCGAGCATACAGTAGGTTGGAAGCAGGAGCGGCTCTCCCGCGTTTCGCTTGCAATAATGCGCCTTTGCGTTTATGAGCTTATCTATCGTGAGGATATCGCTTATAACATTTCAATCAACGAGGCTGTTGAGCTTGCAAAGAAATACGACCACGATAAGGCTCCCAAGTTCATCAACGGCGTACTTAACGCCGTTGCCGATAAGCTCGGTAAAAAGGGCGGCACCGTCAAGATCGACGAACCTGAAGAAACCGATGAACCCGAGATCGAAGTTGAGATAATCGAAGAGCCCATCGACAATGTTGGCGGCGAAGAATGAGCCGACTGTTTTTGGGGATTGATACCTCGAATTATACAACATCGGCATCGGTTGCCGATGAAAACGGACGTATATTAAAGAACGTCAAGCGACCTTTGCCTGTGTCCGAGGGCGAACGCGGACTACGTCAGAGTGACGCTGTTTTCGCGCATATTAAAAATATCCCTTCGCTCTTTGAGGAACTTGGCAGAATAGATTTTGACTACGTTGGATATTCCGCATATCCGCGCGATGCAGTAGGATCGTATATGCCTTGTTTTGAAACCGGTCATGCCGTCGCTTCGGCAATAGCTGCAGTTTGCGGCAAAGAGTGCATGCCGTTTTCCCATCAGGCGGGACATATCCGTGCCGCGCTTTATTCGTCGGGAAAGGACGAGCTTCGATACGGCGAGTTTCTCGCCTTTCACGTATCGGGTGGCACAACCGAGCTTCTCCATGTCAACGAGGGCAAAATAGAACTTGCCGGTGAAACGCTCGACCTTAATGCGGGTCAGGCCGTTGACCGCATAGGTGTGCTTTTGGGACTCAAATTTCCATGCGGTCCCGCTCTCGAAATAATGGCGGGTGATACCGCAGCACCCAAACCGAAAATTTGCGTTAAGGGAATGAACTGCAATCTTTCGGGACTTGAAAACAAAGCAAAAAACATGATCGAATCGGGCGAGGACAATGCTGTTGTTGCGGCATACACGCTCGATTTCATAGCGCAGACAATATTTAAAATGACAATTAACGCACGCGAAAAGTACGGGAATATTCCTGTCATTTACGCGGGCGGCGTAATGTCCAACAAGCGTATAAAGCGTCTGCTTGAAAAGAATTCAGATACGTATTTTACCGCGCCCGAGTTTTCCTGCGACAATGCGGCAGGATGCGCACTTTTGTGCCGCGATCGCATAATCGACGGCGAGTGTTAACAACAAAATTTCAGTGAGGTAAAAATGTCCGATCAGCAAAGGGTTTTGAGCGTAACACAGCTCAACGAATATATAAAGATGCTGCTTGACGGCTCTCCGATTCTATCGGACATCTGCGTCAAGGGTGAGATATCGAACTTTGTCAACCACCGTACGGGACATTTCTATTTCTCGCTCAAAGACGAAGGCGGAGTTGTACGCGCCGTAATGTTCAAGGGATCTGCGGCAAAGCTGAAATTCGTGCCCGAAAACGGAATGAAGGTGATTGCGCGCGGACGGGTATCGTCGTTCGTGCGTGACGGTCAGTATCAGCTTTATTGCGAGGGCATGGAGCCCGACGGAATAGGCGCTCTTTACGTCGCTTACGAGCAGCTGAAAAGAAAGCTCGAAGAGGAGGGACTGTTTTCGGAAGCACGTAAGCGTCCGCTCCCCAAGATTCCGACAAGAGTCGGAATTATCACCTCTCCCACAGGTGCCGCGGTACGAGATATGATAAATATCACCGGACGCCGCTTCCCTTATGCCGAGCTTGTGCTTTATCCCTCGCTCGTGCAGGGTGAGAGTGCAGCAAAGAATCTCATCGCGGGCGTTGAATACTTCAACAGAACACGCCGAGTCGATGTTATTATCATCGGCCGAGGAGGGGGATCTATCGAAGATCTCTGGGCGTTCAATGATGAAATGCTTGCCCGTGCAGTTGCCTCATCGGCAATCCCCGTTATATCGGCTGTCGGCCATGAAACTGATTTCACAATATGCGATTTTGCGTCAGACAGACGCGCTCCTACGCCGTCAGCTGCAGCCGAGCTCGCAGTACCTGATACCGCAGAGCTCAAACGCAAGATAAATAATGTCACCGCGCGTATGGAATTGCTGTTGTCAAAAGCGATAGAGATACGAAGAACGAACCTCAATCAGGCGTCGCAGAGAAGGGTGCTCCAATCGCCTGCCGCCGTGATCGATGATAAACGCATGGCGCTTTTGTCTCTCGACAACCGAATGACATCTGCTGAAAAGCTGATAGTCAGCGCGAGCCGAAACCGATTTGTGGCGCTGACCGCCAAGCTTGAGGCGCTGAATCCCATGTCTGTTGTTACGCGAGGATACAGCGCGGTGTTCTTGGAAGACGGCTCACTGCTTAAAAGCGTGTCGCAGGTAAGTTCCGGCGATAAGTTCTCGCTCCGCGTGTCGGACGGTGAGATATCAGGCGTAGTTACCGAAAAGAAATTATTAGAAAAATAAGTCCGCATTGGACAGAAAGGGACTTTTACCATGTCCGAAAACAGAAATAACGAAAATTTGAGTTTCGAAGCGGCTCTTGCTCGTCTTGAAGAGATAGTCCGAGCCCTTGAAAGCGGAAATGCACCTCTCGATTCATCTCTTGCTATGTTCGAGGAGGGCGTGTCCCTCGTGCGCCTTTGCGGAGATAAGCTTGACCGCGCTGAGCAGCGAATTAAGATACTCGTATCCAGCGGTGACGGTGAGATGACAGAACAGGATTTCGCTCCTTCGGGCGCAAGATAGAAATGGGTAATAAATATGGACATCAAAGAAATCATATCCCAAAATGCAGATAAAGTGGAAGAGGCTCTCAAGGGTTATCTTTCGCATGATGATAAGCAGTACGGTATACTTTACGACGCAATGAGATACAGTGTGCTCGATGGCGGAAAGAGAATACGCCCGCTCCTTACGCTCGAGTTCTGCCGTATGTACGGCGGAAGCGACGAGGCAGCGCTTCCTTTTGCTTGCGCCATTGAGATGATACACGCATATTCGCTTGTGCACGACGATATGCCTTGTATGGATAACGACGATTACCGCCGCGGAAAGCTTACCTGTCATAAGCAGTATGGCGAAGCGAACGCTCTCCTTTGCGGAGACTCACTTTTGACTTATGCTTTTGAAGTTGCATCTTCAAATGAATATGTCAGTGAAAAGGGAAGAGTAATGGCTGTTAAAGCTCTCGCACAGTATGCAGGACACGCAGGTATGATCGGAGGTCAGCAGCTTGATCTTCTCGGAGAAAGCGAAAAGTTCGATTTCGATACACTTCTTCGTATGAATGCAATGAAAACGGGCTGCCTTATCAAGTGCGCCTGTCTGCTCGGCTGTATTGCTGCGGGACACTACGATTTTGACGTTGCCGAAAAGTACGCCAAAAACATAGGCCTTACCTTCCAAATAATCGATGACCTCCTCGATGAGGGAACCGAGGACGAAAAGACCACATTCCTCACATTTATGAGCCACGATGAGGCTTATAATTATGCAAAAGAGCTTACCGACGATGCAGTAAATGCTATTGACAGCGACACCTTAAAATCATTTGCCAAATATCTTCTTGAACGCAGGATTTGAAAATGAATCGCTTTATTGATATATTTTATAGCTTTCCGCTTGTTGTTTCGGGAATTGCATGGCTTATAGCACAGCTTTTAAAGACGGTTGTAAACATCGTTACCGAAAGACGTCTTAATTTTGTTTCTCTAATGGCCTCAGGCGGCATGCCGAGTTCTCATTCGGCGACCGTTTCTGCGCTTGCGGTATCAATCGGTCTTACCGAGGGCTTTGCTTCACCTTTCTTTGCAATAGCGTTTCTTTTTGCTTACATCGTAATGTACGATGCGGCCGGTGTCAGACGTGAAACGGGCGAACAGGCAAAGATACTGAACAAAATGCTGATCGATCTTACTGAAGGGCATACCGATGAGATGCCGAAACAGTTAAAGAGCTTGTCGGTCACACACCTTTGCAGGTGTTTGCAGGCGCCGTGCTCGGAATTGCCATTGCAATAGCTGCCAGATTTATCGTTTACGGTACTCTGTAATCTTGTTTTGTTTAATTAATGCATATTTTCACGCAAAACAATGCATAAATTGGCTTTATATGAATAAAAAAGCTTGAATTTCATGCATATTTGTGATATAATATTTGAATAAACATTTTGGGTTTTGAAAATGCGTCTTGATATTTACATCACAGCGGCAGGCGCGGCCAAAAGCAGAAACCGCGCACAAATAATCATATCCGAGGGCAAAATTTACGTCAACGGCAAAAAGATCACGAAATCGTCGTATGAAGTAGTCGAAGGAGATAAGGTTGAGCTTCGCGGCGAGGATATTAGATATGTCAGCCGAGGCGGACTTAAGCTTGAGCATGCGATCGATTCCTTTAATATTGATTGCACCGACCGCATTTGTATTGATATCGGCGCATCGACAGGCGGTTTTACCGATTGCCTTTTACAGCACGGTGCCAAAAAGGTTTTTGCCGTCGACAGCGGCCGCGACCAGCTTGACAGCTCGCTGCTTAATGACGAAAGAGTTGTTTCTATTGAATCGTTTAATGCACGTGAGCTTGATTTTGATACTATCGGTCAGCTTTGTTCGCTTGCTGTTATGGACGTTTCATTCATTTCGCAAACACTCCTTTACGATTCCGTTTGCCGCGTTTTAAGCGATGAAGGTATCTTCGTATCCCTCATAAAACCGCAATTTGAGGCCGGACGCGACAAGATAGGCAAAAACGGTATCGTTCGCGATCTTGATGCACACGTATCCGTGATGATCCGAATCGCTTCGGAATCACAAAGGGCAGGGCTCAGACTCGTCCGCCTTATACGCTCACCTATTACGGGCGGCGACGGAAATGTTGAGTATCTCGGTCTCTTTTGTAAGGGCACAAATACCATTGTTCCAGATTATGATATCGATAAAGTAATTTACGGAAAATAATTTTTTTACGAGTAAAGAATGAACAAGATTTTTAAAAGAGCGGTTCTCATTACAAATCTCGAGAGAGACGAGAACGAAAAATGCTCCGAAAAAATAATTGAAAAGCTTAAATCACACGGCTGTAATATAGTTCATCATTATCTGAACGCTCCGCCCTTTTCGCATGACGTTGATCTTTACGTTGTGGTAGGCGGCGATGGATCCATGCTTCGTGCCGCGCGTGATGCCTCTCCTAACGGCATACCGATAATCGGGGTAAATAAGGGGCATCTCGGATATATGACCGAGCTTGAAGAGGACGAAATATCTCTTATAGATAAGCTGTTTTTAGGCAGCTATTCGATCGACGAACGCATGATGATCTCTGCCGAGGTCATTCGCGACGGTGAAATCGTATACGGCATGAGCTCGGCTCTCAACGATATAGTAATATCGAACGGAGCACTCTCCCGAATGGTAGATCTTGAGCTATCGTGCAACGGTGCTGTTGTTGGCCATTACAGAGCAGATGGTCTTATTTGCTCAACTCCCACGGGATCAACTGCATATTCGCTTTCGGCAGGAGGACCTGTTATCGATCCGACACTTGATTGCGTGTGTGTTACAACGGTCAGTCCTCATTCACTGCGTGTACGTCCTTTGCTCTTTTCACCCGAATCGACTCTTGAGATCAAGCGCCGAAGAAATACCGGCGGTGAATTATATCTGACTGTTGACGGAAGTGAGAATTTCCGTCTTGAAAGCGACGACAGAGTAAGGGTGACAAAATCCAACATGACGACAAAGCTCATCAGAATCAAGGAATACGGCTTTTTCGATATACTTGCAAATAAAATGTCCGAATGAATACATAAACAATAACTTTTGAAAGGATTTGCGCGACTTTGGCGCAAGGCGAATTTTAAGATGAAAAGCAAACGTCAGAGCAGAATACTCGAAATCATTAACGCAAACAATATCGAAACCCAGGACGAGCTTATTCTCGAACTTCATCGTAGCGGTTATGAGGTAACTCAGGCGACTGTATCGCGTGATATTAAGGAGCTCGGACTTGTCAAGGTATCCACAAAGGACAAGAGCTATAAATATTCCATTCCTTCTCCCCACACCACAGAAAGCATGCGTGTTTCGGCCAAGTACCGCAACATTATCCGCGAGACGGTAATTTCTATCGACGGAGCGGAAAACCTCGTGGTTGTAAAGACATATGCCGGCATGGCACAGGCTGCTGCTGCAGCCATTGACGGTATGGGCTGGAGCGACATCGTTGGCAGCATCGCAGGCGATGATACCATATTGGTTGTTATCCGTTCGAGCGAACGCGCTGTCGATTTTATAGCAAGATTCAAGGAAACATTGGGTAACGATCTGTAATTTTTTAGCATACGGAGTGCGAAAATGCTTCAATCGCTTCACATAGAAAATATAGCGGTAATAAAACGCACAGACATCGATTTTTCAAACGGCTTTACCGTGCTTACCGGCGAAACGGGCGCAGGAAAATCGATCGTTATCGATTCGATCGGACAGCTGCTCGGCGCAAGGAGTCAGCGTGAACTGATAAGATCCGGTGCCGATTATGCATTGGTGTCGGGAGTGTTTTATATGACCGATGCCGAAAACCTCACCGCTTTGGCGGAACTTGGGGTAAATCCCGACGAGGACGGATATATTTACGTTCAGCGTACCATTTATGCCGACGGACGCGCGCAAAGCAAGATAAATGGTGCAACTGTTCCCGTATCCCTTCAGCGTGAGGCCGGTAAATTGCTCGTCGGCATACACGGTCAGCATGAAAATCAAACGCTGCTTGATCCTGCGCGTCACCTTGTCTGCCTTGACAGATTTGCAAATACAGAAAAAGAGCATAACGATTATCGAGCCGCCTATGATAAAATGGTCCATTTAAAACGCGAGCTTGACTCGCTCGAAATGGATGAGCGGGAAAAACAGCGTCGAATCGATATGCTGAAATTCCAGCTGGACGATATCGATTCGGTTAAATTAAAGCCCGGAGAGGACGATCAGCTTGAAGCACAGCGGAAAAAGATCAAAAACATCGAGCGGATCGAAAAGCAGGTACGCGTTGTATATGATGCACTTTATCAGGGTGAGCGGGGCGGAGAGTCGGCATATATGCTGCTTGACCGCGCGTCGACAGCGCTTCGCAAGCTTAGCGACGTTATCGAAAACGCTGACGAACTGGCATCGCAGCTTGACAGCTTCAAATACGACGTCGAGGACATTGCCGAGAGGGTAAACGATCTTTTGGATGACGACATCGACGATCCGACGGCAGCACTTGATAAAATCGAAACTCGTCTTGAGCTTATCACGCGTCTGAAAAGAAAATACGGTGCGACCGTCGACGAGATCATGGCTGCTCGTGAAAAGTACGCCAAAGAGCTAAGTGATATCGAAGATAGCGACGAAACTGCAAAGAATATACAAAAACAGCTTGTTTTGGCCCAAAAAGAGGCAAGACAGTATGCAGATGTCCTCAGTCGTAAGAGGCAGGAGGCGTCCAAAGTGCTGTCCGAGCGCATAACTGAGACGCTTGCATATCTGGATATGGATATGGAAAACTGTCGCTTTGATATACAGGTAACCGGACGTGAAATGACGCGCGACGGCGCGGATGATGTGTCGTTTATGTTCTCGGCTAATCCGGGCGAAGCGCTTCGTGAGCTTTCCAAAACAGCATCAGGCGGTGAGCTTTCGCGTGTTATGCTTGCAATAAAGAGTGTGCTTCGCGACAGCGAGAACACAGAAACCGTCATATATGACGAGATTGACACCGGAATTTCGGGTAAGACCTCTCATAAGATCGGAGTGATGCTCCGCAAATCGTCGTCCGTCGGTCAGGTGCTTTGTGTCACACATTCTCCGCAGATTGCCGCGCTGGCGAAACAACACCTGAAAATATCCAAAAAGGTCGTTGACGAAAGAACCGAAACGAATGTTAAGACTCTTGACAGAGATGAGCATATAGCCGAGGTCGCAAGGATAATGGGAGGGGAAAGTATCACCGATACATTGCTCTCAACTGCACGTGAAATGGTAGATTATGCTGACAGTATAGGCATATAAAATACTTGTAAAACGAGGTAGGGTATGATATACAGAGATTTAGACGGTGCCAAGGTTTCCATGCTCGGATTCGGATGCATGCGTTTCAAGCTTGACGAGAACAAAAATATCATCGAAGAAAGTGCTGCCGAGCTTTTTGACAATGCTTTTAAAGCAGGTGTGAACTATTTCGACACCGCATATAACTATTGCGGCGGCACAAGTGAGATAATCACAGGTAAGCTTCTTGATAAATATCCGCGTGACAGCTACTATCTTGCAACCAAGCTTCCCGTCTGGAAATGTCAGAGCGTTGAAGATGCCAAGAACATATTTGAAGAACAGCTTAAAAAGCTCAATAAGGACTATATCGATTTCTATTTGCTTCACGCAATCGGCAAAAAGGATTACGACAGAGTAAAAGAACTCGGTATCGTCGATTTTGTCCAGACTTTGAAGGACAGCGGCAAGATCAAGCACTACGGCTTTTCCTTCCACGACAACTATGAGGCCTTTGAGCACATAATCAAGGATCGCAAGTGGGATTTCTGCCAGATCCAGTATAACTACATGGATTGCGATTCCCAGGCAACGGATAAGGGATATGCTCTTGCCGAAGAGCTTGGCGTTCCGCTGATCATTATGGAGCCGCTCAAGGGCGGCACTCTCGCCAACCTTCCAGATTCGGTCAAAGAACCGTTTAAACAGGTTAATGCATCGCGCAGCGAGGCCGCATGGTCAATGAAGTGGCTCGCTTCACACAAAAATGTGAAGCTTATACTCAGCGGTATGAATGAAGATTCACAGCTTTACGATAACGTAGAGGCTCTTGACAGTGAAAGCGACTTTACCGACGAGGAATTCATGGCTGTTGCTGACGTAAAGGCCGCCATACACAAGCGCGTTCGAAACGGATGCACAGGCTGCGCTTACTGCATGCCTTGCCCGTCGGGTGTCGATATCCCGGGCAATTTCCGCCGTTGGAACGATTATGCAATGTATCATGAGGCTGATGTCGACGGTAATTGGCGCTTC
>JAFXHW010000077.1 GCA_017533545.1 Clostridia bacterium | reverse complement strand
TTTTTCGCTCATCCTTGTTCTTCATCCAAAGGGTTGCAAAAAAGGCGATCACACCGGCCAAAGCGATAGTGGCAAGGCCCAAAAAGAGTACGAAAAATCCGTCTTTTAACTTTTCGGATGAATACTCGATCGATGTGATCGAACCGACTATCAAAAATGGCTGACCGATTCGTATAATAAGGTCGGAATAACGCTTTCTGGTGTCGCCCGGGAAGAAATTAAGCTTTTGAGCTATATATCCCACGACTACGACCAAAAGCATTGTAAGGACTGAATATCCTACCGATGATGTATCAAGTGTCACTTTGTATACTGTCCTTTCCGATACTCAAGACAAAGAATCGAGCGTTTCTTTGATCTTGCGCATATCAACGAGCATATCCTCTTTCTTGCGCGGATCGCGGAGCAGATAGGACGGATGATATACTGCGCACATCTTGAAATCTCCGCGGTCAAATATTACACCGTGCTCTTTTGTGATCTTAAAATCGCTCTTTATCAACCGCATCGCAGAAATACGTCCCAAACATACTATCATCTTGGGCTTTATACATCTTACCTGATTTCTCAGCCAATCAATACACATATCCTGCTCTTCGGGGAGCGGATCGCGGTTTTTGGGCGGACGGCATTTTAAAATGTTTGCTATGTAAACTTCATTTCTGTCTATCTCGACAGCCTCGAGGAATTTATCGAGCAGTTTTCCCGCACGTCCTACGAAAGGTATTCCGGCGAGATCCTCCTGCTCGCCCGGCGCTTCCCCGACAAACATAAGCGATGCATTCGGAGAACCAACTCCAAAAACGAGGTTGGTGCGCGTTTTGCAAAGCTCACATTTTTCGCATTTTTGACAGGCCGCTTCAAGATTTTGTAACGTCATTTTTCGAATTACGCTATGCGTAACTCCTTTCCGATTTATTTGTTATTGTTATACAAAGGATGCCATTTTCGCTATTGCATCTGATTTACAGATTACTCTGCACCGCTCGGCAAAATACTCTTTGACAAGACGGGATCTGACCTTTTTTGCAAATTCAATGCAAGGTACCTTTTCGCATTTTTGCGTAAAGGTAAGGTAGTAGCGTTTGCCGTCGGTATACAGATTGCTCTCACCGTTAAAGCCGGAAAGCGAGGCGGAGTAGCAAAACTGCAAAAGCTCACCGAGAGTTTCAAAAACGTATGTATCATCGCAGAGCGTATCCTCTTCCTTCAAGACAGTGTCAGGAGTCTTTTTTTCCGCCCTCTCGTACTTTTCGGATGCGAGCTTTGTAACGTACATCTCGCATCCACCGCCCTTTGACGGATATACCTGGATGCACACTCTGTCTGATGCGGCATCGAATCCTGTCTCGTGCTTGGCGGTGTCGAGAATGTTCCAAAACACTCTGCGAGTCTCTGTATTGTCGTAATTCATTTTATCGATATCGAGAGAATATCTCTTCATATCGTCGGGAGTGAGCATAATCTTCAGCTTGCTCGTGTTTATCAAAATGAGCTCCACGCTTATAATATCTCCGTTTCTTAATTTCTTATTAATATTATAAGCAAAAGTGCTGAAAAATGTAACCCCAAAATTTATTGTAAATGAGTGTATTTTTTCCGAAGGTGAGGGCGAAAAGTGCTTTTTCGCCCCATTTAAATGCTTTTTAAGGCCTCTTATCTAATAAATTCCGACTGTGCCTTATAATACTCGATTATTCCCTTTGCAACGCCCTCAGCCGCGCGGTCAATACCCATTGCCGACGACAGCATTTCAAACTCCTCAACGCATGTTACAAAACCAACTTCAAGGAGCATAGATGGGAATTTCGGGTTTCTCACCATTGCCAAGCGCTGCTTTGCCACACTTCGCTCATACAGATTGAGTTCATCGGCGGCAGATGACGATATGCACTTGGCAAGCAGTCTGCCCGAATCGGCAAAATAGAGTCCCAAAAGTCCGCGTATTGTGGTGATATCGGTATCAAAAGTCATCGAATTATGGTGGATCGACACGCAAAGATCGGGCTCAACTTCAATAAGGTAATTGAGACGGTCGGCGATGGGGACGGTGACATCCTCGGTACGTATCATTAGCACATTTGCGCCGAGCGCTTTCAACTTATCGCAAAGCGCTTGGCTTATAGACAAGTTCAATGCCTTCTCATAATAATTCGGTTTAGGTGTACCTGTACCCGTTTCGCTTCCGCCATGACCCGCATCTACCACAATGGTCTTACCCAAAAGAGGGAGCTCGCCATCGGCCAATGTCTGCGGATTACGGAATTCGACCACCGTATATCCGTCGGTATAATAATACTCAAAACCGTAGAAATTGTCAATACTGTACGGCTTTAATAAAATTTTCACCCAATTCTTTTCTTCGTTTTTCTCAATCTCGGCCGATTCAAAGATGGGATTTTTCTCTGTCTTTACGCCGCTCACATTGCACAACGAATTATACACGGCAAGCGAGAAAAGTCCGTCGTCATTCATATATCCGTTGACGGCGCACTTGCCGTCGCTCTCGATCATAAGGCGGGTCTTGCCGTTGCTTACGTCAATCGAAAGCGATCTTATCGCATATTCGTCCGACACGCTTTCATCGATCACGCACACATCACTCTCAGCGATATATCCGCCCATCTCGAGCTTGTAAAAGCCATCTGCGAGGCGAACGGCATTGGCGCGCATTCCGATAGCGGCGGGAGTATAATCGTCGTAATACCAGCTTGTAGGCGACACCTTGAGCTCGGAATCATTTCTTATAACCTCGATGGCGCAGATGATATCGCGGTTATTGACAGTGACAGATGCGCCAATAGTTTCAGCGCTCTCAAATCCGCGCTTCGCTTTGTATACGATATTTCCGAGCTGCAGCTGACTGCCTGCCTCCGCTTTGGGCAGAGTTATGCTTCCCTCATATTTTGCCTGAAGGAGTTTACTGTTTCCTTTAGGATAGGTAGACTGAGTCAGGTTGACTGTAATATTGCCGAGAACAGCTGTAACCTTGGATCCGCTCGGGGCGTATGCCGACACAGCAATGCGCTCGCCGCCCTTGATATTATAGTTATTTGCGGGTAAAATAGGCACTACCGAATATTCGTCCATTGTCTTCCATACAGTCTCACTCTTAACGGTTCCGTTAGTAACCGTGTAATTAATACCAAGACCGTTCTGGACAAAAGTAAATACATTCTCTCCCTCATTCAAGGGAACGTACAGGGAGAAATAACCCGATTTGGTGCGGCTGATCTTTTTATTGTTAAGATAAACAGGATATGCAGGGTCTGATGAGCCTATAAGATAGATATTATCATACTGCAGGGTGCTTTTGTCTGCAGGAGATGAGATCTGCAGAAGGCTTGCATTGGAATGAGGATCGGTATAAACGATATTATGCGAATATACTTCGCGAAGCTGTCCCAAAAGATCCTGATCATTTCGCTTTATCGCGGCGTATCCATACATGATGCTGCCGCGATAGGTCATTTCACTGCGGGCAAACTCAACCTGATTTTTTATCTCACAATCGGAGCCCCATTCAGCCGATCGGTACGCTCCGTGGGCAATCAAAAGATCAACCCCCGTACCGTCGCAAAGGGCATTCCACCAACGGCAGAGCACATCAAATTTCGCGCTTGACTGCGAGAATTGCCAATACAACTGGGGAGCAATATAGTCGATATATCCGCCCTCGATCCACGCTTTTGCATCGCAGTAAAGGCTTTTATAGCTTTCAAAGCCGTTTGTGGCACTGCCGCCGTTTTGTCCGTCATCGTTTTGCCAGATACCGAATGGAGATATTCCGAATTTACAATCGGGTCGTATAGCCTTTATGGCATCATAACAGCCCTTGACCATCTGATTGATATTTTCGCGTCGCCAATCGTCACGTGACAAATCGCCGATGTACGATTTATACTGAGCGTCATCGTCAAATGATGCTCCGGTTACAGGATAAGGATAAAAATAATCATCGAAAATGATGCCGTCGACGTTGTAATTCTCAACGATCTCGGCGCAGCCGTCAGCGACGAGCTTACGGACATCGGCAATGCCTGCGTTAAGATATATCTTGCCGTCGGCATATTTTACAGTCCATTCAGGGTGAAGCCGTGCGGGATTATTAAGCCCGAGGGAGTTTAGATCGTGTGCAGGATTTGTCTCGGTACCGCTCGTCACGCGAAGGGGATTTACCCATGCGTGTACATCAATGTCTTCTGCATGGGCAATATCTATAAGGTATTCAAACACGTCAAATCCGCCTGCAAAATCTTTATCCTGACTGCCTGTCAGATAAGCTGATGCGGGAAAATATTCCGAATCGTACAGAGCATCGCAGGTTGGGCGAACCTGAAAATATATCGATGTCAAATTCGCGCTTTTTACTGTATCAACAATATCACGAAGCTCTTTTTTAAGCTCCTCTGCCGAAAGGCCGGGCTTTGACGGAAAATCGATATTCGAAACTGTGGCTATCCATACGCCGCGTACCTCGCTGTCCGGATCACGTATGGGACGGCTTGTCAGGTTTTGCTCCTCAACTGAAGTTAAAGGCCGGGATATTGCATTGATGTTGTTGGCACGATTCACGCCTATGAGCAAATAAACACCGAAGACGGTCGACGCGACAATAACAACGGCAAGCAAAAGTGCCGCAATTTTTATATAAACCGGTTCGCGTGATGCTCTTCTCATCAAAAAAACCTTCCTTTCCCGACTATTCTTTTAGCAACAAGTTTCATTTATATAATAATATCAAAAAATACGATTTTTTTCAACATGTTTTTTCAAAAATCCAAATTATTTCTCTATATTATTTCCATATTGAAGCGCTATTAAACAATCTATGCAGCAAAGCAAAAAAATACGCCCTCGGGCGTATTTTCAGCTATTTAAAAGTTTGTCAACAAGGTCGCTTACAGCGCCGCTGTCGTTATCTGAAACGATGATTCCGCTTCCCTTTTGCAGGCGGCTTTCCACGTATTCGAGAACAGACGGCAAAGCATTTGACGGGCAGGCGGCTATATCGGCGGCAGCAAGCATTTCCATGTCATTTTCATAATCTCCGACGGCTACGACAGTCACGTCCTCACCGCGGTCTTTGAAATAGTCTTTAAGATCACCTATACACACCCCTTTTGAAGCTCCATGCTGCAGCAGTTCAAAAAGAAAGGGTGCGGAGAAATTGTATCTGAATCGGTCGGGATAGTTTTTACGCAGATAATCGCTCATCGCGAGAAGGTCGGCTCTCATATACGGCGTATCATTTTCGCTTTCTCTGACGCTTTCAAAGACGATCTTATACCATTGTTCTCCGAATTCATCTTCATCACCTGAAGCAAACAGATAGTGCACATCATTTCGGTCGGTATATCGTACTCTTATATCGCCAAAAACATCGCGTATTTCCTTTAAAAGCTCATATGCGCTCTTTGATTCAAAGGTCCGCTCGTTGATTATCTTACCGTTTGTCACGTCGAGCATAAAAGTTCCATTAGCGAGTATGCAGGGTGCGTTCGCACATTCGCACCATTTATTTTTAAATCGGCCCGTCGCTATCGTAAAACAGTGTCCTGCCTTCTTGAAGCGCTCGACTGCGGCAAGATTATTTTGCGTAGGTTCGCCGTTCGAAGCAAAAAAAGTACCGTCGAGATCGCTTACGATTACGTATTTTTTGTCATTTGCCATCTTATTTCTGATCCATATTGTCAAGCTTTTTGAGTATTGCGGTAAAATAGTCGGGCAAGCCGCCATCAAAACTCATAACCTCGCCGCTTTTGGGATGAACGATCTCAAGTGTGCGGGCATGAAGGCACTGACCGCAAAGTATACCCGCATTGCGCTGAGCGAATTTGTTGTGGTCGCCGCCATAAACAGTATCACCTATGACGGGATGCCCCTTTTTAGCCATATGCACTCTGATCTGATGCGTTCTTCCTGTTTCCAGTCTTAACCGAAGGTGAGTAAAGGCGCCATCAGAGGTGTAAAAACGCCTGATGACCTCGCCGTGAGTGACGGCGTTGCGGCCGTTTGAAACCACGGCCATCTTTTTGCGATCGGTCGGATGGCGGCCAATCGGCATATCTACGGTGAAAGTGTCCTCGCGCACATTGCCGTAAACAACCGTCTCGTATATGCGCCCCATCTTGCGTTCTTTCAGCTGATCAGACAAAAACAAATGCGCGCTGTCGTTTTTGGCAACAACAAGAAGTCCGCTCGTGTCGCGGTCGATGCGATGGACGATTCCGGGGCGCAAAACTCCGCCGATACCTGTAAATGCTCCGTCGTCCTCGTATTCGCTGTCCCCTCCGGACGACAGATTTGCTCCGCAATGGTAAAGAAGCGCATTTACGAGAGTGCCGTTGGGGTTTCCCGGTGCAGGATGAACGACCATTCCCTTCGGCTTTGATACAACAAGCAAGTCGCTGTCCTCATAGAGAATATCAAGAGGGATATCCTCAGGTTCGACGCCGCAAGGTTTTGGCTCGGGACGATTTATAACCACCTCATCCCCATCTTCCACCTTATAATTTTTGGATTCAACCTTACCGTTGACTTTTACATTTTCTTCCTCTATAAGCCGCTGCGCCGCCGAGCGGGTAATTCCTTCGGCGGCGGCTACATAAAGGTCAAGCCTCGTTTTCGGCATTATCTGACCCTTCTTCTTTAGTTTTTTTGTCTGTCTTTTCTTCTTTATCGAAAAAGATGACATAGATGAACATTATCGCCGCACCTATGCAGATAAAGGAGTCGGCACCGTTGAACACGGCAAAATCGATAAGCTCAAAATTGATGAAATCGACAACATAACCGAGAGTTATGCGGTCGATCATATTCCCGATTCCTCCGCCAACGATCATCGCAAGCGCCGAACCGAAAATCGGATTGATACGATGCGAAAACACGCACATAAAAACGGCGATTCCCAGAATTGCAACAGTGGAAAGCACCATGAACACCCAACGATTATCGCTGAGCATTCCAAAGGCCGCGCCTCGGTTTTCCACGTACGTCAGATGCAATACATCTTTTATGAGCGGAAAATCGCCTATCGGCTTTAAATATTTGACTGTCAGCCATTTTGTAAGCTGGTCAATGCCGACAATCGCGGCGGCTGACAGCAGATATGCCATCAGCCATATGCGATTGTATGTTTTTTTGCCGTTTAAGCTATTCACAGTCATTTCCTTTAAGAATCTGCGGAATTAAAGACCCAAGATCTTCTTGCAGCGAGCGCAGATGAATCCGTCCTCGGTCTTTTCGCCCTCAACGGAGTGCATCCAGCAGCGATCGCACTTCTCGCCATCGGCAACGTCAACTGCAACATCGAAGCTGCCTGCGTTGCTGTCAAGCTCGATCTCGACTGCAGAAACGATGAATACCATAGCAAGGGTATCCTTGCCGAAGCTGTTGAGTGTATCGATTACAGAAGCATCAGAGCTTGTGATCTTAACCTTTGCTTCGAGAGACTTACCGATAAGCTTCTTGTTGCGCGCATCTTCGAGTGCGGTAAGCACACCGTCACGCATGTCAAAGAGCTTATCCCAATGCTCTTCGATTTCGGTAAATTCCCACTCGGGATTGTATACGGGCATATCGTTGAGATATACACTGCGGCAATCGTCGCCCTGGCGGTGGGGGATATATCTCCAAATCTCTTCTGCGGTGAAGGAGAGAACAGGTGCAAGCATCAGAGTGAGCGCACGCATGATCTCATACATAACGGTCTGAGCCGCACGGCGGGGCAGGCTGTCAGCACTCTCTACGTATACTCTGTCCTTGATAATGTCGATGTAGAGCTTCGACATATCAATGGTGCAGAAGTTGTTGATGTTGTGATAGATATAGTGGAATTCGTAATTGGAGTAGGCGTTGTGAACGCTCTTGATAAGAGTATTCAGACGGCCGAGAGCCCACTTATCGATCTCGGTGAGGTTTTCAAGCGAAACCGCATCGGTGTCGGGATTGAAATCGCCGAGGTTTGCAAGAAGGATACGTACGGTATTACGGATCTTGCGGTATACTTCGGAAAGCTGCTTTAAGATGTCTTTCGAGATCTTAACGTCGCTTGTGTACTCAACAGATGATACCCAAAGACGGAGGATATCGGCACCGCAGTCCTTGATTACGTCTGCGGGAGCAACGGTGTTGCCAAGGCTCTTGTGCATTGCCTTGCCTTCGCCGTCAACGGTCCAGCCGTGTGTGATGATGGTCTTATAGGGAGCTACGCCCTTTGCGGCGATGGATGTAAGCATGGAAGACTGGAACCAACCGCGGTACTGGTCACCGCCCTCGAGATATACGTCTGCGGGAGAAACGAGGTCGGGACGCTGATCAAGAACTGCAGCATGGGTAGAACCGGAGTCAAACCATACGTCCATGATATCGGTTTCTTTGGTGAACGACTTGCATCCGCAATCGGGGCAGCAGCTGCCTTCGGGAAGGATCTCGGATGCATCGCGGC
Organism: Clostridia bacterium; assembly: GCA_017533545.1. The sequence goes on along the minus strand of JAFXHW010000077.1, from coordinate 2,096 downwards.
GGAACCACGCATTGGAGCCCTCTTTGCGGAAGAGCTCGGATACGATATTGAAGGTTTCTGCGCTGTAATAGGGCTTGCCGCAGTCAGCACAGTAGAAGATCGGGATCGGAACGCCCCAGTTGCGCTGGCGGGAGATACACCAGTCGTTGCGTTCGCGGATCATGGCGATCATTCTGTCTTTACCCCACTTGGGATGCCATGTAATATCGTCGCAGGAAGCAACAGCGGCCTCGGTAAGCTTGGAAACGGAAGCGAACCACTGCTCGGTTGCGCGATAGATGATGGGATTCTTACATCTCCAGCAATGAGGATACTGGTGAGTTATGGTTTCGGATGCGACGAGTGCGCCGCTTTCCTTGATATCTTCAAAAATTGCTACATTTGCCTTGTTGTAGCGAAGTCCCTGATACTTGCCTGCATCGGCTGTCATGCAGCCCTTTGCATCAACGGGAACGACAACACCGATCTCGGTCTTGCCCTCGGCGTCGTACTTCTTGCAGACGTCAAAGTCCTCGCTACCGTGGCCGGGAGCGGTATGAACGCATCCGGTACCTGCCTCTTCGGTAACATGGTCACCGTTGAGGATAACCGATTTACGGTCGAGGAAGGGGTGAGAAGCGGTCATAAGCTCGAGCTCGCTTCCCTTGAGCTTGGCAATTACGTCGTAGCTTACGATGCCCGAAGCGGAGAGAAGATTCTTCGCGAGCTGTTCGGCAACGATATATGTTTCGCCCGCACAGGATTTACCGTTGGGAAGTGTACCCTCGGTAACCTTCATGAGAATATAGTCAAAGTTTGCATTAAGGCAGATGGCAAGGTTGCCGGGGAGAGTCCAGGTGGTAGTGGTCCAGATTACAAAATAGGTATTGTCAAGATCGCAAAGAGGAGCAAGTTTGCCCTTGTCGTCGCATACCTTGAACTTAACGTAGATAGACTCACACTTGTCATCCTGATACTCGATCTCGGCCTCGGCAAGAGCGGTCTCGTCATCGGGACACCAATAAACGCTCTTGAATCCGCGGTAGATGATGCCCTTGTTCATCATCTCGCCGAACACCTTGATCTGCTCGGCTTCGAATTCGGGAAGTACGGTAATGTAGGGATGTTCCCAGTCACCGGTGACACCGAGACGCTTGAACTGATCGCGCTGGGTATCAACGTATCCGAGGGCAAAATCGCGGCACATGTCGCGGAAATCGGCTACGGGAATCTGCGAACGGTCAAGCTTGGTCTGCTTTAAAATTGCGCTTTCGGTGGGAAGACCGTGGCAGTCCCAGCCGGGTACGAAGGGAGAATCCCAACCGCTCATATCGTGGTACTTAACGATGAAATCCTTTAAAATCTTGTTAAGTGCGTGACCGATGTGAATGTTGCCGTTTGCATAGGGAGGTCCGTCGTGCAGAATAAACTTGGGCTTGCCGGCATTTCTCTCTCTGATAAGCGAATATATTTTTTCCTCGTCCCATGCCTTTAAGGTATCGGGCTCTCTTTGAGGAAGATTTGCTCTCATTGAAAATTCCGTTTGGGGAAGATTAAGCGTTTTGGTGTAGTCGGTTGCCATTGGGATGTATCTCCTTAATTAAATGAAGTTATTTTCAAAATCAATATGGCGGACATGTTCACGTTCTGCCCGCCATATACCGGCGCGTTGCCGCGCGAATATTACATTTTTTAGGTTAAATTATCAGTTAAAATCGAAGTTGATCTGCTCTTCTTCGTCGTTATCGTTGGATTCTTCCGAATCAACAAGGAAGTCCTTATCCAAATCAAACTCCTCGGTCTCATCGAACTTTACACGCTCGATCTCTTCTTCGGCGGGCATTTCTTCGAGACCAAGATCGGAAGTATCGGAAAGAAGAGAGCTGTTAAGCTTTGCGATCTGGTCCTTGACGCTTCCCTTCACGGGGTTGATACGCTGGGGGATGGCACCGCGCTTAGCGTTTTCAGGAGTAACAAATTCGTCTTCGACTTCTTCAACTATTTCTTCATCGTCTTCGAACTCGTCTTCGTCGTCTTCGAACCCGTCTTCGTCGTCTTCGAACTCGTCTTCGTCGTCTTCGAACCCGTCTTCGTCGTCTTCGAACTCGTCTTCGTCG
>JAFXHW010000076.1 GCA_017533545.1 Clostridia bacterium | reverse complement strand
CGAACGTCCTTGCCGTATTTGATAAGCTCGCGCACAACGGTCGAGCTGATGTGCTGATATTCAGATTTTGAGGGCAGAATTATCGTCTCAAAATCGGCATCAAAAGAACGGTTGATTATAGAAAGGGAATACTCGTAGTCGAAATCGACAGTTCCGCGCGCGCCCTTGACGACGGCATTGATTTCGTGCTCTTTGACGTAGTCGGCCAAAAATCCGTCCGACGATGCGGCGATGATCTTGCCGCGGCCATCCTTTTCGCTGTACTTTTCAACCGATGCGCGAAGCATGTTAAGCCGTTCGTCAAGCGAATAGGAGTATTTTTTGTCGCAGTTGTCGAAAATGACGGCGTAGACCTCGTCAAAAAGCTCGGCGGCGCGCAAGATCAGATCGAGATGACCGAGTGTTATCGGGTTGTAGCTGCCGGGAACGAGTGCGCGTTTCATATTCCTTTGCTCTCCTTTGTAAGCAGAGTTACATATGCGCGTCCGTACTTGACGTGGCGCAGTATTTTAAGACCCTCACCCACGATGTATTCGTCGCTGCCGCTTTCGCATATGATCATCGCGTGGTCGGCGATCATGTCGTTTTCATTGAGGCGCTTGACCGCATCGGCGCAGAGCGCGGCCTCGTAGGGCGGATCGATAAAGATGATGCCGTACTTTTCGCCGCCGTGGGTCTTGACGTATGCCTTCCAGTCGGAGTTGAGCACGGTGCAGCGATCGGCAAAGTGGGTCTTTTCGGCGTTTGCCTTGATGATCTTGACTGCGGCGGGATTGGAATCGATGCAGACAGCCTCGCTGGCGCCACGGCTGAGCGCTTCAAGGGCGAGCTGACCCGAGCCCGAGAAGAGATCGAGCACTTTTCTGCCGTCGATGTCGAACTGGATCATCGAAAATATTGCTTCTTTTGCACGCTCGGCGGTGGGGCGGGTGTCGTCGCCCTCAAGGGTAATAAGCTTTGTTCCGCGTGCGCTTCCTGTGATTATTCTCATAATAAAATCCTCAAAATCTATATCTTGAAAATGCTTTTTTTACGCTATTTTTCTCTCTTGACAAAGGGTGAGCTTTTTACCAAATATATTTTACCATAAAAGCCTGATAAAATAAAGGCCTTTGCTAAAAGTTCTTGTTTTGTTCATATATTTGTACTATAATTTAAGTAGGTGTTTGCTTGCAAAAAGGCAAAATTGAAGCAAAACCTTTGGAGGTTACCATGAAATATATAATTAACGGCAAGATCGTTTTACCCGACAGAATCGTCGAAGGAAAAGCGCTTGCTTATGATACAAAGATCGAGGGAATCGTTGATGTAAGCGAGATTCCCGCATCGGCAGAAGTTTATGATGCCTGCGGCAATTACGTTGCTCCCGGCCTTGTCGATATCCACATTCACGGATATGTAAACGCCGACGTTTCGGACGGCTCGTCCGATGGAATCCGCGCGATCGCCGAGGGTATTGCCAAGAATGGCGTAACATCCTTTTTGCCCACTACCATGACGGTGTCTCTTCCCGAGATCGATGCCGCGCTCGACTCTGTTCGTGCAGTCAAAGAGGAAAGCAAGAGCTGGAACGGCGCCGAGATCATCGGCGTTCACGCAGAGGGACCTTTCATCAATCCTTCAAAGAAGGGCGCGCAGGCTGAAGAGAACATCTTAAAGCCCGACGCAGAATACCTTATCAAGAATCAGGACATCATCCGTTCGGTAACCCTCGCACCCGAGATGGACACCGACCACGAGTGCATCAAGAGAGTTGCAAAAGAGACCAATATCGTAATCTCGATGGGCCATACCGACGCTAAATTTGAAGAGGCAATGAGCGCTGTTGCCGACGGAGTATCCCACTCCACCCACCTTTACAACGCCATGTCGCCCATGCACCACCGCAAGCCGGGCGTTGTATCGGCTATCTTCTCGTCGAACGTGTCGACTGAACTTATCGCCGATACCTTCCACATCCATCCCGGACTTTTCGGCATGGTTGCGGCGATCAAAAAGGACAAGCTCGTGCTCATCACCGACTGTACCCGTGCGGGAGGTATGCCCGACGGCGAATATTCGCTCGGCGGTCAGCCCATCTTCCTTAAAGGAATTCAGTGTCTGCTTGCCGACGGCACTATCGCCGGCAGCGTGCTGAAGCTCAACAACGCCGTAAAGAACGTGCTCGACGCTACCGATCTTGATGTGCCCACCGTTGTCTCGATGGCGACCATCAATGCCGCAAAGGCGATCCGCGAAGATCACCGCATCGGTTCGCTTGAAAATGGCAAGGATGCCGATATAATCATCGCCGATGGCAATTTCAATATCATTCGCACCGTTAAAGGCGGCCGCGTGATATACAACGCGTAACGAGAATAAAATTTAGTTTAAATAGAGGAGAGAAACGATGGAATTAAAGATTAAAGCACCGCTTGATCCCGGCTTTATCCCCATGTCGGTCGCGTACGACGAATTCGAAAAGGCCGCAAAGGAAGCAAACGGAGAGGAACTCGTTATCGGATGTGTCCGTAATAACGGCTATACCTCCACCCACAAGATGACCATTTTCCGCGAGGGAACAGGTCACGATGCGGAAAACGCGCGCATGGTTGAGCGTATTGTAAAGACTATGCTCTGGGTTCGCGGCGGATACAAGATCATCATCGCAGGTCCTCGCGGTGTTTACGAGCAGATGAAGGCCGCATACGATTTCGGCGGACTGCGCGAGTTTGACCGCGGGTTTATGAGCCGTGTATACGAGCATCCCTTTGAGGTTGAATACCGTCCTCTTTCTGACGCTCCCGTTGACGTTGAGTCGGCCACTCCCGTAGGTCGTCATCTCGACGGCTGCCGCATCGGCTTTGATGCAGGCGGAAGCGACCGCAAGGTCAGCGCCGTTATCGACGGTGAGACCGTATATTCGGAAGAGGTCGTCTGGTTCCCCAAGCTCCAGTCCGATCCCCACTATCACATCGACGGCATCCGCGCCGCCATCAAGACCGCCGCATCCAAGATGCCCCGCGTTGATGGCATCGGTGTTTCGACCGCAGGCGTTGTAATCGGCAACCGCATGATGATCGGCTCGCTGTTTATCAAGGTTTCCGACGAGGATTTCGACAAATACGTCAAGAATATCTACACCGACATCGCAAAAGAGATGAACGTGCCGATTGAGGTTGCAAACGACGGCGACGTTACCGCTCTTGCAGGTGCGATGAACCTTAACGACACCAACGTGCTCGGTGTTGCCATGGGTACAAGTGAGGCAGGCGGTTATGTTGACGGCATCGGTAATATTGCCGGCTGGCTCAACGAGCTCGCATTCGTCCCCGTTGACTTCAATCCCAACGCTCTTCCCGCAGACGAGTGGTCGGGCGACATCGGATGCGGAGTCAAGTATTTCTCACAGGACAGCGTTATCAAGCTTGCCGCAGCTGCCGGCATCGGTCTTGACGAAAATGCATCTCCCGCTGAAAAGCTCAAGGTCGTTCAGGGTCTTATGAAGGCAGGCGACAGCCGCGCAAAGCAGATCTATGAAACCATCGGCGTATACTTCGGCTATGCAGTTGCATACTACGCCAAGTTCTACGACATCAAGCACGTACTGCTTATGGGCCGCGTAAGCTCGGGCGAGGGCGGAAACATTCTTATCGACAACGCCCGCCGCGTTATCGCCGAGGTCTACCCCGAGCTTGACAAGAAGCTCGAGATCATCGTGCCCGATGAGAGCGCACGCCGCGTCGGCCAGTCCATCGCCGCAGCATCTCTCCCCGCAATTAAATAAGGAATATGTAACGAAAAACCGCACGGATTTAGCCGTGCGGTTTTTTTGTTATGTACTCGACCAAAACAAAAAGGAGAGCTTGTCATTATTGAACATGGACTCTATAAGTAGTTATATAGAAAAAAACTTATCTGAAAAACGAAGAGCACATGTCTATGGTGTAGTTGAGACGGCTAAGAAACTGGCTGAAAAGTATGAATGTGACGTTAAAAAAGCTGAAACAGCTGCATTGTTTCATGACATGTTTCGCAGCACACCGGTTGATATACTAAATATGTATGTTAGACAACTGGAACTGGACCCGGTTTATCTGGATAATGCAAATCTGGCGCATGGACCTATTGCCGCTATTATTATGAAACGTGATTACGGCATCGAAGATGAGGATTTACTCAACGCAGTAAAATATCATACAACCGGGCGTGCAGATATGTCCACACTTGAAAAAATTATATATCTGGCCGATGCAATAGAGCCGGGCAGGAATTATCCTGATGTGGACAGAGCCAGAGAACTGGCGGAGAACTCCCTGGAGAAAGCGTGTTTGTTTTCCATGGAGCATTCAATCAACTATATACGTGAAAGGGGACTTTTCCTTCACGAAGATACAATAAAAGCACGTGATTATTTATTAAAGAAAGGAGAACAGTAATGGATATTAAGGCTATGGCTATGGTTGCTGCTAAGGCCATTGATGACAAAAAAGGTCAGGATATCGCAATTATTGATATTGCATCCAAAGCTGCTTTTGCAGATTACATGATCATTGCTTCCGGTGGAAGTGAACGTCAGGTAAAAGCTCTCTGTGACGAAGTTGAAGACAAACTGGCTGAACAGAATGTATTTGTAAAAAACATCGAGGGTAAAAATAATTCCGGATGGATTTTAATGGATTACGGCGACATTATTGTAAACCTGCTGACAGTAGATTTACGTGAAAGATATAATATCGAAAAAGTATGGGCTGATTGCGAATTTTTAAATCTGGAGGATTAAAATGATAGATAAGTATAACTTTACAGAAATTGAACAGAAATGGCAGAAGAAATGGAAAGAAAACAACACATTTAAAATGGTTGAAGACGACTCCAAAGAAAAGTATTATGTTCT
>JAFXHW010000075.1 GCA_017533545.1 Clostridia bacterium | reverse complement strand
TGCATCGGTTGAAGCCGGAAAGTGATTTTCGGGCTATTTATGATACAGGTAAAAAACAAAGCACAGATTGAAAAAATGAAGGAAGCCGGACGTATTACCGGCGAGGCACTTCTTCTGGGAGGCGAGGCTGTAAAGCCCGGTGTCACCACTCAGCAGATCGACGACATAATCCGTCGTCATATCGAAAAGTGCGGCGCCACTCCCTCATTTCTGGGCTACGGCGGATTCCCCGCCTCGGCCTGCATAAGTGTCAATTCGCAGGTGATACACGGTATCCCCTCAAAAAAGATTGTGCTCAAAGAAGGCGACATCGTTAAGATCGACGTCGGTGCCTTCTATCAAGGCTTTCACGGAGACAGCGCAAACACCTTTGCTTGCGGCAACGTTTCCGACGAGGCAAAACGACTCATCGAGGTAACCGAGCAGAGCTTCTACCGCGGACTCGAGTTCGCACGCGCGGGCAACCGCATCGGCGACATCGGATCGGCGATCGAAAGCTTCGTTATCGAAAACGGTTTTTCGGCGGTACACAAGTATGTCGGTCACGGCATCGGCCGAAACCTTCACGAATCACCCGACGTTCCCAACTACGGAACTGCAGGAAGAGGAGTCAGATTGGTTTCGGGCATGACTATCGCCATCGAACCGATGATATGCGTCGGAACGAACGCGGTGCGCGAGCTTGATGACGGCTGGACAGTAGTCACGGCCGACTCAAAGCTGTCGGCTCACTACGAGCATACCGTTGCGATTACCGATGATGATGTTATTATACTGACAAAAGTCAACTGATGAAAACAAACGAAATTACCAGAGGAGCTTTCGTTTTATCGCTCGCCGGACGCGATCACGGCCGGATCCACGTTGTGGTTAATGTCACAGACGGATATGCCGACATCGTCGACGGAGTAACGCGAAAGATCGAAGCGCCGAAAAGGAAAAAGTTTAAACACCTCGATCTCATTGAAATCGATCCGTACGACGGCGATTTCACAAACAAAAAGATCCGTGAGTGTATCAGACAATTATCTGTAGATTAAATTAATGCTAATGGAGATTAATTATGCCTAAGGACGACGTAATTGAATTTGAGGGCACAGTCATTGAGGCATTGCCCAACGCAAACTTTAAAGTAAAGCTGCCCAATGGGCACATCATAAACGCTCACATATCCGGAAAGCTTCGTATGAACTATATCTGGATATTGCCCGGTGACCGCGTAACCGTTGAAGTGTCGGTCTACGACCTTACCAAGGGACGCATCACTTGGCGTGCTAAATAACGAAAGGAAAGGTATAAAATGAAAGTCAGACCTTCCGTAAAGAAAATGTGCGAGAAGTGCAAGGTCATCCGCCGTCACGGTGTTGTAATGGTGATCTGCGAAAATCCCAAGCACAAACAGAGACAGGGCTAAGCTGCTCTGAATTAAAGAAGGCAAATGACGTGCAGACTTAAAGTCTCATCGCACAATATGCTTTTAGAAAGGATTTAAATTAGAATGGCTCGTATAGCAGGTGTAGATATACCCAATCAGAAGCGCATCGAAATCGCGCTGACTTATATATACGGCATCGGAAGAAAGACCGCAAATCAGATTCTTGCCGCAACCGGTATCAACCCCGACACACGCGCTAAGGACCTTACCGAAGACGAAGTTGCAAAGCTTCGTGACGAAATCGACGCTAACTACAAGGTAGAGGGTGACCTCCGCCGCGACGTTGCTCTTGACATCAAGAGAATGATCGAAATCAACTGCTACCGTGGAATTCGCCACAGAAAAGGTCTTCCCGTAAGAGGCCAGCGCACCAAAACCAATGCCAGAACCCGCAAAGGTCCCGCCAAAACTATCGCCAACAAGAAGAAGTAAAGGAGTGACACACCGAAGATGGCAAAAGCAACTACAAAAAAGGTCATCAGAAAGCGCCGCGAACGCAAGAATATAGAACGCGGTCATGCACACATCAGAGCGACCTTTAATAATACCATAATCACAATTACTGACGTTTTCGGAAACGCCGTTTCTTGGGCTTCCGCAGGCGAGCTCGGATTCAAGGGTTCTCGTAAGTCCACCCCCTTCGCAGCTCAGTCCGCTGCTGAAACCGCCGCTAAGCTGGCTGTTGAGCACGGCATGAAGACCGTTGAAGTTTATGTTAAGGGACCCGGCTCCGGACGTGAATCCGCAATCCGCGCACTTCAGACTGCCGGACTCGACATCACGCTCATCAAGGACGTCACACCCATCCCCCACAACGGATGCAGACCTCCCAAGAGACGCCGCGTTTGATTAATTGAAGGAGGAAAAAGAAAATGGCAAGATATACAGGCCCTGTATGCAGACTGTGCCGCAGAGAAGGCACTAAGCTGTTCCTCAAAGGCGACCGCTGCCTTACCGGCAAGTGCTCTTTTGACGTTCGCAACTCGGCTCCCGGCCAGCACGGTGCAGCTAACAAGAAGCTCAAAGAGTACGGAATGCAGCTTCGTGAGAAGCAGAAGGCAAAACGTTTCTACGGCATTCAGGAGAAGCAGTTCCGCAACTACTTCCGTGAAGCAGACCGTGCAAAGGGTGTAACCGGTGAAAACCTTCTTATCACCCTCGAACGCCGCCTTGACAACGTAGTTTACCGCATGGGTATGGCTGAAAGCCGCAAGGAAGCCCGTCAGCTCGTTCTGCACGGTCACTTCAGACTTAATGGCAAGAAGGTAACCATTCCCTCTATCATCATTAAGGCCGGCGACGTAATCACTTTGCGTGAAGAAAGCCGTAATTCTGTAAAGATCAAAGAGCTCATCGACGCTCTCGATACCAGAATTGCTCCCAAGTGGCTCGAAGTTGACAAAGAAAACGTTAAGGCCACAGTAACAGTTCTGCCTACTCGCGAAGATGTTGACTTCCCGTTCGAAGAGCATCTCATCGTCGAGTTGTATTCCAAGTAATCGCATTTCCAGCCGTTTTTTGCGACTTGTCGATAAATCGGCATAGTATGCGCGGTTGGAGGGCGGCAACTAGTAGGTTATTAACTATATACTATTAGGAAGGGAATATAATGATAGAAATAGAGAAGCCCAATATTGCGACGGTTAATTTAAGCGAAGACGGAAAAGAAGGAAAATTCATCATCGAGCCGCTCGAAAGAGGATACGGTACAACGCTCGGTAACTCCCTGCGTAGAGTACTGCTTAGCTCTCTTCCCGGCGTTGCGGTGACAAGCATTAAAATAGACGGAGTGCTTCATGAGATCTCCACCATCCCCGGCGTAAAAGAGGACGTTTGCGAAATCGTGCTCAACGTCAAGGGATTGGTAGCAAAGCTTCACACCGACGGTCCCAAGACCGTTGTCATCGATATGACAGGTGAATGCGAAGTTACCGCCGGTGATATCAGACCTGATGCTGACGTCGAAATTTTGAATCCCGAGCTGCACATTGCTACTCTTACTGAGAATACCCGCTTCTACATGGAGCTTACTCTCGACCACGGTCGCGGATACGTATCTCAGGAAAAGAATAAGCAGATTAACCAGCCCGTCATCGGCATTATTTATACCGACTCGATCTACACCCCCGTTTACAATGTAAACTACACTGTAGAAAACACCCGTGTCGGCAGCAATACCGACTACGATAAGCTGACTCTTGATGTGCAGACAAACGGCACTATTTCCGCAAAAGAAGCCGTTTCGCTCGGCGCCAAGATACTCAATGAGCATCTCAACTTGTTTGTAAACCTCTCTGAGGAAGCAAAGAAGACAGAGATTATGGTTGAACGTGAAGAAACCAAGAAAGAAAAGGTCCTTGAGATGACCATTGAGGAGCTTGACATGTCCGTTCGTTCCTTCAATTGCTTGAAGCGCGCGGGCATAGACACGGTCGAAGATTTAACCAATATGACCGAAGAAAAGATGATTCATGTAAGAAACCTCGGCAAGAAATCGCTTGAGGAAGTAATTCAGAAGCTTCATTCTCTCGGTCTTGACCTGAAAAAAGAAGAAGAATGAGGAGGATACCACTCAATGCCCGGATATAGAAAGCTCGGCAGAAAGAGCGCACATCGTATGTCGATGCTGCGCGGTATGGTAACATATCTGCTCGAAAACGGCTCTATCGAAACAACCCTCACTCGTGCTAAGGAAGTACAGAGCGAGGCAGAAAAGATGATCACTCTCGGTAAAGAGAACACATTGGCTTCCCGCCGTGCAGCTCTCGCTTACATTACCAAAGAGGACGTTGTTTCCAAGCTGTTTAACGTAATAGCTCCCAAGTATTCCGAACGCAACGGCGGTTATACCGCTATCTTCAAGCTCGGCCCCCGCAGAGGCGACGCTGCCGAAATGGCAATCGTTAAGCTCATCGGCGAAGGCGAAGAGAAGAAGGCAGTCAAGGAAGAGAAAAAAGCTCCCAAGGCTGAAGCTGAGGAAAAGGCAGCTGAATAAGTTTAATAAAAAAGCACCTGCAATTTTTGCGGGTGCTTTTTGTTATACAAAAAACGGAGGTGCCTGAAAGCACCTCCGTTGCATAAGCTTGTTACTCGTTATTCACCCAAGGCGGCGCCGATTACAGGGCCGAACTGGGAGAGATCGGGGATGGTGAAATTGACCCCGAACATATCGTTGAGCGCCGTGAATATAGGACGGCACTGCGGAACTGCGCTGAGATTGCCGGTGAGAACGATATCCTTAATATCATGCTTGCGCGCGGCGAAGATGGCGCACATACCGATGGTCTCGAACACCATGTTGAGTATGCCGAGGGCGGTGTCCGCCTTCGATGCGAGATCGCTGACCTTGCCGAAGTTGGCGGCCGTCATCTCGGATGGCATACCGGGGAGAATATCCTTGTTGGTGATGTCTTTGATGCGAAGATCGATCTTGTTGAGATCGCCGTCCTTGGCAAGCGAAACGACGTGATTGACGTCTTCCATACCGAGCAGCAGGCGGGAAAGTCCGATCAGCGTACCGCCGCCCACGCCCGTACCGCCGAGGTAGTCGATCTTGCCGTCCTTCGATGCGTGCACGATCGAAGTACCGGTTCCCATCGAAACTACGATGCAATTGTCAAGACCGGAAAGATAAAGTCCGCCGCGTCCGACACATGAAAATTCGGGCAGTGTTTTGCAAGTGAGTCCGTAGATGGGGGTGGTGAGGTAGCTCGAGCCTACGCCCGTAGTCATAACGCGGCTGATGTCGCCAAGCTCGATGCCGTTTTGCGCGGTGAACTTGCCGAATGCGCCGTAGGTCGATGTAAGCGGATCGGCCGCCTTTACCGAAAAGGGCTCGATGAGCGCGCCTTCCTCGGTGAATCCGACGATCTTTGTCGTGCTTCCGCCAATGTCTATTCCGATAACGTATTTCATAATATTTTTAATAATCCTTTCTCTAACGGATTGAAAAATTTCAAAAAATGTATTATACTGTATCTATAAACTTGAAAAAAGGTGATAAAAATGCACGAATTAACTCAAAAAGAGCTTTACATATTCGATATGGACGGCACGATATATCTTGGCGCGAGAGTTTTTCCTTTTGCTGTCGATTTTATAAAAAAGCTGCGCGAGAAGGGAAAAAAGATTCTATTTTTCACCAATAATGCCTCGAAAAACCCCGACGTTTACCTGAAAAAGCTGACCGACATGGGCTTTGAGCCCCGCCGATGCGAGCTTATGACATCGGGCGACGTGACCATCCGCTTTCTGCAGCGCCATCGCGCATCAAAACCGGTATATCTCGTGGGCACGCCCGAGCTTGAAGAGCAGATTTTGAAAAGCGGCATTGAGCTTCGAGATGATGCAGATATAGTCGTTACCAGCTTTGACACGACGCTCACCTACGAAAAACTGAACATCGCCTGCCGACTTATCCGCAACGGCGCCGAGTATCTTTCCACACACCCCGATTTCAACTGTCCCACCGAGGACGGATTCATTCCCGACAGCGGAGCGATCTCGGCATTCGTCACGGCATCGACCGGCATTGAGCCGACCTATTTCGGCAAGCCATACGAAAAAACGGTCGAGATGATAGCCGAAGAAACGGGAGTGGCAAGAGAGAATATGTGCATATTCGGCGACCGACTCTATACC
>JAFXHW010000074.1 GCA_017533545.1 Clostridia bacterium | reverse complement strand
TTTGTTGAGCACGTAGTGGCCCGCGTGGCTCTGTACTCCCGCCTGACGTTTTGCCGTCCTTCTTTGCGGATTGACAGCGGGACGCGGCATTGTTATTTCAAATTCGTATGTCTTTTCGTTCTCGTTTGCGCTCATTACCTGACGGCGCTTTACCGAGGGCTCGACGGGTGTATTCATCTGATGGGGAGTATGACGCGCGTTCTGATATGCATTATAACCATTATTATTCTGCATTGGGCGGGCCTGCTTTTTCTGAGCTCCCTTCTTTGCGCCCTTTTTGCCGTTAACGGCATTTTGCGCCGGACGGGGGACCTGAGCGGTGAATTCGTAGGTCCTTTCGGTGCGCGGACCGATGTTGCGCTGCTGAGTCAATTGGTAAGGATAAGCCATTTTCCATTTACCGCGCTACGAATGCAGCGCAATCCTTTCGTGAGATTTTTTTGGGGTAATTTATATTTTTTCTGCCACGCGGAGCTTTGCGCTGTGCGCGCGCGAATTGTTTTTCAGCTCCTCGGCGGTCGATGTTATCGGCTTTTTCGAAATAAGCTTTACCGACGGCTTTTTACCGCATATGCATACGGGAAAATCCTTCGGGCAGGTGCAGGGATTTGCGAGGGATGCGAAGGTGTGCTTCGTTATGCGGTCCTCGAGCGAATGGAAGGTGATGACGGCAAGCCGTCCGCCTGCGTTCAGTAAATCGGCAAGCTTAAAATAGTCGGCTCGATTATGCCAAGCTCGTTGTTTACCTCGATTCGGATAGCCTGGAACACCCTTTTTGCCGGGTGTCCGCCGTCCTTGGGACGGGGCACGCTCGAGCGTACAAGCTCGGCAAGCTCCAGTGTAGTCTCGATCGCCTTTTTGCTTCTCGATGCGATTATGGCATCGGCCACCTTGGGAGCAAATTTTTCCTCGCCGTAGTCGTAAAAGATCTTTATAAGCTGCTCGCGGCTGTACGAGTTTACAATATCGGACGCGGTGACGGGATCAGCACGGTTCATTCTCATGTCGAGAGGGGCATCGTTTATGTATGAAAAGCCGCGCTCGGCAGTGTCCAGCTGATGTGACGATACTCCGAGGTCGATAAGCACTCCGTCTGCCTTTCTCGAGCCTAAAACGGCATCGACGTCGCAGAAATTGGAATGGACAAGCTCGACTCGGTCGGAAAAGGGCGCGAGCCTTTCGCCGGCCGCCTCCAAGGCCTCCTCGTCGCGGTCGATTCCGATGAGCTTGCCGCCGTCAGTCAGCCGCTTTGCGATCTCGAAGCTGTGACCTGCGCCGCCGAGGGTGCAGTCAACGTAAAGTCCGTCAGGCTTAATATTCAAGGCGTCAATGCATTCGTCAAGCATGACGGGCAGATGTGAAAACTGCATTTTCCTTTTCGTCCTTTCCTTTTTCTCGGTATCCTATCAAAATATTATAACACGATTTTTTAAAGCTGTTTTTAAGGCGATGTAAACAGTGGAGAGTGTAAATGCGGGAATTTAAGGGTATTTATCCGCATTAAGTGTATCGCAGTCTTATTGTGGAAGATCAGACGAGCGAGGCAAGACGCTCGGCAAAGCTTTCGCACTCCTCAAAGGGAGTCGCCCACGACGTTACAAACCGTACTGCGGTGTGATCATCGTCAATTTTGCGGTGGAGCTGGAACTTGAAGCTTTTCGAAAGCTCGTCCATGAGCGAGTTTTCAAAAATAGGGAAGAGCTGATTTGTCGTCGATTCTTCGGCCATTTCGATACCGCATTTTTCAAATGCTTTTCTTAAGATGTCAGCGGATTTGTTTGCATGGCGCGCGAGTGAGTAGAAAAGACCGTCGGTGAACAGCTCTTCAAACTGGATGCCAAGCAAAAATCCCTTGGCGAGCATCGCGCCGCGCTGCTTTATGAGATAGCGGAAATCGTCTTTGAGATGGTCGTTCATAATGACGAGTGCTTCGCCGAAGAGCGCGCCGTTTTTCGTTCCTCCGATGTAGAACATATCGCAAAGAGAGGCGATGTCTGCCATTGTAAGGTCGTTTACATCCGATGTCAGTGCCGAGCCGAGCCGTGCACCGTCCAAAAAGAGGTAGAGGCCATTCTTTTTGCAGTATTCGCTGAGCGAGATAAGCTCGGCTTTGCTGTACTGCGTGCCCACCTCGGTGGAATTGGATATATATACGAGCTTGGGCATTACCATGTGCTCGTCGGTGTGAAAATCGATTACTGTCTGAATCTGTTCGGGAGTGATCTTGCCGTCGGCGGATTCAACGGTGAGCACCTTGTGGCCCGTTGCCTCGATCGCACCCGTTTCGTGAACGTTGATGTGTCCGGTGTGAGCGCAAATTGCCGCCTGATGCGGACGGAGCGCGCCGGCTATTGCGATGGCATTTGTCTGAGTGCCGCCGACGAGAATATGCACGTCGCAGTCGTCGCGCCCGATCTCTGCTTTTATCTTTCTTATGGCGTTTTCGGTGTGAGCGTCCAGGCTGTAGCCGCTGTTCTGCTCGAGATTTGCTTTTACCATGGCGGCAAGTATTTTTTCGTGACAACCTTCACTGTAATCGTTGCAAAATGAGTACATACAATCCTCGCATTATACTATAATCTTATATATTATACTATTATATATAAGAAAATTCAATAGAGCAAACTAAAGTAAGCCAAAAAATTGACAATAATTTTACACTTTTCGGCGTCGTTTTTTCCAAAACGACAAAAAAGCCGCGATACAAGTCGCGGCTTTTTCATTTTTTATTCAAAACTCACAAAAAAAAACACAGGATGCCGAAACCTCGGGTCGCACGCATAGCGTGCGGTCTTCCCGCGTGAATCAACAGCCTGTATCTTTGGAGCAAATAGCTCCCATTGACGATAGTATACCACAAAATCCAGAAAAGTCAAGTGGTTTGGAGAAAATTCCCGAAAAGGGACAATTTTCTTTGAACACTGCGGACGATATCGCTCCCGTTGGCAATCGAGGAATACTCGGCAGCGACTTCCGTGTACAAGAGGACATCGCACCTCTCAGATATCGCAG
>JAFXHW010000073.1 GCA_017533545.1 Clostridia bacterium | reverse complement strand
GGTTTCAGTCCTTTTTTATTTAGAAACAATAATCTAAATTATCGGTTCAGTTTTGCATTTTGCATTCTGCATTTTGCATTTACTTAAAGAGTGGAACCAAAGTCCGTAACAAGCGTCTGTCCCGTGATCGCTCTCGACTCGTCGGAGGCGAAGAAGAGAAGCATGTTTGCTACGTCCTCGGGCATACAGGGCTGTACCTTGAGGTCGTTGTGCTTCATCATCTGACCGAAGATGTTCATATCCATATTAGCGGGGTTCATACCTGCAACCATGGGGGTTACGATCGTGCCGGGGCAGATAGCGTTGCAACGTACGTTGGTGCCCGCAAAACGGAGAGCGGTGTGACGTGTCAGACCGATAACGGCAGCCTTGGACGCAACGTAAGCCGCGCCGCCGCAGCCCATAACGCCCGCTACAGAAGCTACGTTTACGATCGAGCCGTAGCCCGTCTTTGCCATCTCGACAGCAGCCTCACGAGTCATACAGATCGTGCCCTTGGTGTTGATGTCGATAACGCGGTTGATGTCATCGTCGGAAACGCTGTCGATAGCCTTGAGACCGCTGTCAAGAACGCCCGCATTGTTGATAAGGACGTCGACCTTGCCGTATTTAGCCATAGTTTCGGCAACGACTCTCTTTGCGTCCTCGGGCTTGGATATATCGCTGACGACGGGAAGAACCTCGCCGCCTGCCTCACGGATCTTTGCTGCAACCTCTTCGAGCTGTGCCTCTCTGCGTGCCGTGATGACGACCTTCGCGCCCTCAGCGGCAAATTTCTGCGCGGTAGCTGCACCTACGCCCGAGTTACCGCCCGTGATAATTGCAACTTTTCCTTCTAAACGGTTCATTGAAAAATCCTCCTATTGTTATGTTTTTTATTTTAGTATATCATATTTTTTGTGGGTGTGTCAAGAATTTTTTCTGTATTTTATAAGTCCAATTATCGCCGAGGCGAGTACCGCACTTTCGTATATCACGCCGCCGACCGATAAAACAAGGGCGTTGTAGGCGAGGCAGAGCGGGGCTTTTATCAGCATGACCTTGCGCGTATTCTGCGGCTCTGTCAGCGAAAGTCCGACTGCTGTGGCGTAAAGACCGAACATAAGGATGAGGGTGTACCATGATTCCCAGGTCAGAATGCCGATGACGGTGATCATCGCAATATAGAATATCGGCTCGAAAAGACTTTTGCTGCCTCGCTTTGCGCGGAAATAATAGAGAATATTGCTGACTGCCGCCAAGAGATTCAGCGGAGCGGCATCAAATGCGCCGATCAGCATATAATGCGCCGCGAAGAGAAACGCCACTGTGATCTGGCAGGCGAGGATCTTCTTCGGCGTTTTCATCTGAAATGAAACAAATCCGAGGATCACGGCGACGATGCCGATGAATTGACCTATGTAATAAAGAATGTTGTCAAGCATTACGAGTACCGCCTTTCTTTGGTTAAATTATAGCATAAAAGACGGAGGAAGTCAAGAAAATGCAAAACGCAAAACGCAAAATGAAAAATAAACTTGAAAAAACGTTTTATTTGTGATATAATGGTCTCAACAAAATACTCCAATGGAGGGACAAAATGAAAAAGTTCAATTACCAAACGCTCGGCGTAATGCTGGATATGTCCAGAAACGCGGTTATGAGCGTAGAAGCACTCAAAAAATATTTCGGCTATCTTAAGAAGATGGGATACAACTGCGTTATGCTCTACACCGAGGATACCTATGAGGTAGACGGCGAGCCCTATCTCGGCTATATGCGCGGAAGATATTCCAAGGCAGAGCTCATCGAGCTTGACGAATACGCATCGGGTATGGGCATCGAGATCATCCCCTGCATCCAGACCCTCGCGCATCTTCAGGGCTTCGTTCCGTGGAAGAAGGTTCCGATCGACAATGAGGACGCAATGCTCGTTGACGATCCCCGCACGTATGAGTTCATCGAAAACGCGATCAAAGCCTGCCGCGAATGCTTCAAGAGCAGCCGTCTCCATATCGGTATGGACGAGGCTTGGACTCTCGGACGCGGAAAATTCATGGATCTGCACGGATACGAGCATC
>JAFXHW010000072.1 GCA_017533545.1 Clostridia bacterium | reverse complement strand
GCACCACTCCCGAGATCCTCGAGCGCGATTGGAACGCCTATCACTTCAGCCGCGGCAATTCCGAGATCGACCTCCCCGCGCCCGACGAACGCATCCTCGGCGGCGGCTACTGCCTCTGGAGCGACTGTCCCGCCGGCGAGACCGAGGACGAATTGCTTGAAAATCTCAAGCCCTACATCCGTGCTTGCGGCAAAAAATTGAGGTAACAAAATGAAAAGACCCATTCCCGATTGGTTCAAAAAAGGCGCGGTCTATCAGATCAACCCGCGCACCTTTTCGGCGGAGGGTACCATCTCAGCCGTGACCGACGAGCTTCCCGTACTTTCACAAATGGGCTTTGGAATAATGTACCTTTGCCCGATATTCAAGACCGACGAGAGCACAGACAAGGCTTTCTGGAGTGCTCGTCAGCTAAAATCAGAAACCGAAAATCCGAAAAACCCCTACCGTATGACCGATTATTTCGAGATCGACGGGGAATACGGAAGTATGGACGATCTCAAGGAATTCGTCGCACGCGCCCACTCCCTCGGTATGCGCGTCATCCTCGACCTCGTTTACCTTCACATCGGCGTTAATGCCGAAATCTTCAAGGAACACCCCGATTTTGCCGTCAGAGAGGCGGACGGTAGTATCAAGCTGACGCGCTGGAATTTTGCCTATCTCAATTTTGACAGCGACGGCTTGCGTGAATACTTGTACTGCAATATGGCGTACTACGTCGGCGTGATCGGCGCGGACGGATTCCGCTGCGACGTCGGCGACGAAGTGCCGCTCGACTTCTGGGCGGAGGGCACCCGCCGCATACGAAAGATCAAACCCGATGCGGTTATGATAAATGAAGGCAAAAAAGCCGATTACCTCGACGTTTTCGATGCCAATTACGGATTTTACTGGCACCGCGCAATCTATGATCTCCTTGCAGGAAACGTGAACGCCGAAGCCGTCATTGCAGAGCACAAATCTCACGCAGATGCCATCGCGGGGCGCGGCTTGATCCTGCGCGATATGGACAACCACGACACCGTCACCGATTGGCCCTGGCGAATCGAGGCGCATTACGGTCACGGCGCGATGGAGCTCATCCTTGCGGCGAATTACACCGTTGACGGCGTGCCGATGGTCTACTGCGGCAACGAGCTTGCCGACACCGCTCGCCTTTCGATGTTCGCCAACCGCTTCCACCCCGGCAAATTCGAATTCACCGACAGACGCGCAAGTTCACCCGAAGTCGAACGCAGAAAAGAGATCGTGACGAAGCTCAACGCCCTGCGCCGCGAGTGCCTTCCCCTCTCGGAGGGCAGCATCGAATGGATCGCGACCAAAAGCGAAAAAATCCTCGCATTCAAACGAGTTTCCGAGAAAGAAAAAATCATTTTTATCGGCAATTTCTCGGATTCGGAAACCGATTTGCCGATTGATCTCTGCTCGGCATCGGTAATTTTTTCAAACAATTGCGAGATAAAGAAAGACCGCGTAACTCTTTCGGAATACGGATATACTATCGTTGCGTATTAATTAACCCAAATCAAAAATAAAAAGGAGTACACCATGAAGCACACGAAACTTTATTTAATTCTTGCACTCTGCCTCATTCTGTCTCTGTTTTCGGCTTGCAACGGTGGGGACGCCGAGGATACCACCGCACCGCCCGAGACATCCGATATTGCAGAAATTACGGATCAGCCTGCAGAATATTCGGTGGGACTTGACTATAAAGACATCGGCGGCGCTTATGCCGTTTCCGGAATCGGCGAATGTACGGACAAGGAGATAATTGTCCCCGCCGAGCACAACGGTCTGCCCGTTACTGCCATAAGCACGCGCGCATTTTACAACAAATCCAAGATCACCTCTCTCACCCTCCCCGCAAGCGTCAAGACGATCGGCGACGAGGCGTTTTACCGTTGTCTTTCGCTTAAAGCCGTCAATTTCGCCGATGGACTTGAATCGATCGGCAGCTCGGCTTTCGACGGTTGCAACGCCCTCAGAAGCATCACTATCCCCGACAGCGTAAAGAGCATCGGCACCGCGGCATTCCGCGACTGCACCAAGCTCAAAACCGTCACTCTGCCGAGCGGTCTGACGCAAATTGCGGACGCGCTCTTCTCCGGGTGCAAGTCGCTTACGGCAATCACTATCCCCGATGGCGTAACCTCGATCGGGGTAAGCGCTTTTGTTGACTGCGAGCTCATTGAAGTGATAACGCTCCCCCACGGCGTTACCTTTATCGGCGACAGCGCATTCCACACCTGCTGGGCACTCAAATCCATAAACCTTCCAGACGGAATTACCGAGATCGGCAAATACGCATTTGCTTATGCCCCGATAGAATATATCACTCTGCCGAAAAATCTCAAATCTCTTTCCGACGGTGTTTTCACCGATTGCGATCAGCTTACTACCGTTGAGATCCCCGATGGGCTCACAACGATCGGATTCTACGCCTTCAGCGGCTGCGACAAGCTCGATAGTATCCACATCCCGAATAGCGTCGTGAGCAT
>JAFXHW010000071.1 GCA_017533545.1 Clostridia bacterium | reverse complement strand
GCAGTGTCCCAAAGGACACTGCGCCGCGATATAAATCCCTTGCGGGATTTGCGATATACGCTGACGCGTGCGATATATCTTCGATGCGATATGCCCTTCGGGCGTGAACGCGCTTCGCGCGAGGGATTTATATCATATCGCAACCGACCGTAAGGGAGGTTATATCGCATTTGAGCGTTAGCGAAAATATATCGCATTTGCGAAAGCAAATATATCGTCAAAAAAAATAGCTTCTGAGTCCACAGAAGCAGTGCTTGTCAAGAAAGAAGGGCGAGGAGTTTTTAACACTCTTCGTCCTTTTAGCTGTCGGCAAGCATTGTATTCTATTGAAATTCAAAAACTGTCCTTAAAAGTACGTCTCATTTTCCTGTCCCCTTTATTGACTTGTATACAACTTTGTGATATAGTTAAGTAAAGCAAGTACGTAATTATCCAGTCAGGAGATCAAATATGCGCAAAACCAAAATAGTTTGCACCATCGGTCCCGCATGCAACACCGAGGAGATTTTAAGCGAAATGTGTCTTGCGGGCATGAACGTGGCGAGACTTAATTTCTCGCACGGCACACACGAGGATCACAAGATCAATATCGACCGCATTAAAAAAGTCCGCGAAAAGCTCGGGCTTCCGATAGCCATTCTTCTCGATACCAAGGGTCCCGAATACCGCATAAAGACCTTTGCCGACGGCAAGATCGAGCTTAAAGCGGGAGACAGCTTTATTTTCACGTCTGAAGACGTTATCGGAGATCAGAACCGCGTTTCGGTAAACTACGAAGCTCTTCCCGACGAAATGACACCGGGAGATCAAATCTTACTCAACAACGGCCTTTTGATATTCGAGGTTGAAAAAATCTGCGGACGTGAGATCGTCTGCCGCGTTATTGCGGGCGGCGAGCTTTCAAACCGCAAGAGCATGAGCTTCCCCGGAAAAGTGCTCTCCCAGCCTTATCTCAGCGATGACGATAAGCGCGATCTGCTTTTCGGCATCAAAGAAGAGGTCGATTTTATCGCCTGTTCCTTCGTTTCAAAAAAGCAGGATCTTTTGGACGTCAAATCCTTCCTTAACGAAAACGGCGGCAAAGGAATCGATATTATCGCAAAAATAGAAAACCGCTCGGGAGTTGACAACATCCGCGAGATATGCGAAGAATGCGACGGAATAATGGTCGCACGCGGCGACATGGGCGTTGAAGTTCCCTTCGAAGAGCTTCCCGGCATTCAAAAGCATCTTATCACCACCTGCCGTCTGCTGGGCAAGCGCGTTATCACCGCCACCGAAATGCTCGAATCGATGATATACAATCCCCGTCCCACCCGTGCCGAGATCTCCGACGTCGCCAACGCAGTATACGACGGAACGAGCGCCATAATGCTCTCCGGCGAGACTGCGGCGGGAAAATACCCTGTCGAAACGGTTGCCACTATGGCAAGGATCGCCCTTCAGACCGAGCGCAGCATAGATTACAGAAAAATGTTCCGCGATTCCGATTTCATTATAAGAAACACAGTAGATGCAATCTCCCACGCCACCTGCGGCATGGCTATCGACATCAATGCAAAGGCGATTGCAGTATGCACCATTTCGGGCATGACAGCCCGTATGGTATCCCGCTTCAGGTGCCCGATAGATATTCTCGGCGTTACCACCGAGCAAAAGACATGGCGCAAACTGGCTCTTTCCTGGGGCGTTACTCCCGTTATGAGCGAGCTCGTCAATTCGCTCGACGTCGTATTTTACGCCGCAAAGAAGCTTGCCAAAAAGCACTGTTCTCTTGAGACGGGTGACCACATCGTCATCACCGGCGGCATGACAAACGGCCACACCGGCAACACCAACGTAATAAAAGTAGAAACGGTATAACAACTCTTAACAACAAAAAAGCAGAGAACGCTCGGTTCTCTGCTTTTTTACGTTTTTATATCACTGCTCTGTATGATTTTTGGCAGGATCTGCAGGTGCGGCAGGTTCTTCCGGTGCGACAGGCACGTATCTGTACTGTGCCGCCTTCTTTTTGCGGCTTCTCTTGACGCTCGCACCGATTATCCAGCCGATCGCGCCGAAGATGACTACCAATACGATCAGAGTGGGGACAGCATATACGAACTCAACTGCGAAATCACGGCAGTTATCGGCAAAATCATCCCACGATTCTTCAAATGCGATCGATACTCTTTCGCCAAAGGTCTTGGGAAGCGCCGAATTGACCTTATACTCCACAACCTCGCGAAGATCGATAGTCAAAGTTGACATCGAAACCATGCTGTCGTATCTCTGCAATGCGGAATATACGGTCTCGATCTGATATCTGACGTTTGCCAGAGTTTCTTCGATACGAAGCATATATTCGAGCTCGTTTGCGCCCTCGAGCATGGAAAGCAATCGTTCTTCCTGAGTCTGAAGCGATTTTAAGCGGGATGCGGTATCAAAATAGGTATCGGTGATATCCTTCGCGTTTTCGTTTTTCGAAAGGATATTGAACATATTGCCCAAACCCTCGACATAGACGTCGAGCGCCGATGCGGGTACACGGAGAACGAAGGAGGCATTTCTCGGCGAGCCTGTATTGTTCATCGACGAGCCCGAAACGTACGAGCTTTCGATATATCCGCCTGCCTCTTTGACGCTTGATTGAATCTTTTCAATCGCGGCATCGAAGGTCTTGGTCTCAAGGCGGAGCGACATTTCGCGCACGATCTTGCGATTGTCGGTAAGAGCTGCACCGCTGTCGACCATTTCGCCCTTTTCCATCTCGATCTCGGGCGCATAGTCATCATTGGCGCTATAGCCGAAATCCATATCGGCGGCGTAGCTGCCGTTGCCTGCAATGACCGATTCGGTCACGTCGTAAAATGCCTCATCCCTTGAGGCGTTCTTCGACGCACACGAGACAAAAGAGGTAAGAACCAAAAGAGTTGCGAGTAAAAGTGTGATGCGTTTTTTCATTTTTTGAAAATCTCCTTTCGGGTTTGTTTTATCTTTATATGGTTCTCATATTAAAGTTCAAACATTTTGTGAAAGGCCGCGTCACACTTTTACGGCTTGTTGTTACTGCAATTTTGCTATGGCCGATTCTATTGCGCTGAGTGTGTCACGGTATTTCTGAAGTTTTGCCTTTTCGCCCTCGATAACTGCGGTGGGAGCCTTTGCAATAAAGCCCTCGTTGGACAGCTTCTTTTCGAGGCGGTCGATCTCACCGATGGTGTTCTGTCTTTCCTTTTCCATTCTCGCCTTTTCCTTTTCCATATCGACGATCTCGGAAAGAGGAATGTATACTCTTGCGGTATCGGTAACGATGGAAACAGCGTTTTCATCGGTATATTCGCTTACGAATTCAAGCTCGGATGCCGATGCAAGGCGGGAGAAATGAGGTGCGAGATCTTCGGTGAAAATATCGCGGCGTTCGGTAACGAAATAAAGCTTTGCCTTTCTGGACGGAGGAACATTCATCTCGGTACGGCGGTTTCTGATCGCACGGATAACCTCGATGATGCTGTTCATCTTGGCTTCGTCCTCGGGGAAATTGAGCTCTGCTTTTACCTTGGGCCAAGCGCATACCATGAGCGATTCGCCTTCGTCTGCCTGACGGGGCAGCGACTGCCAGATCTCCTCGGTGATGAAGGGAACAAAGGGATGGAGCAATCGAAGCGAGTTGGTAAGAACGTATGCAATGACGTTCTGCGCGTTCTTGTCACCGTTGGAGAGGCGATACTTTGAAAGCTCGATGTACCAATCGCAGAATACATCCCAGAAGAAGTCATAGAGTTTGGAAAGAGCAACGCCGAGCTCATATTTTTCGAGATTGTCGCTTACCTCGCCGACGAGCTTATTGTAGCGGGAAAGGATCCAACGATCCTCAACGGTGAGAAGAGCGGTATCGGGAAGAGCTATCTCGTCGATGTCAAGATTCATCAAAACGAATCTTGCGGCATTCCAGATCTTGTTGTTGAAGTTACGCGCGCTTTCGATCTTTTCATCGGAGAAGCGCATATCGTTTCCGGGCGAGTTGCCGGTTGCAAGAGCAAAGCGGAGAGCGTCGGCACCGTATTTGTCGATAATTTCGAGCGGGTCGATGCCGTTTCCGAGCGATTTGGACATCTTGCGTCCCTGCGCGTCACGAACAAGTCCATGTATAAAGACGTCAGGGAACGGAATTTGTTCCATGTTTTCTATTCCCATGAAAATCATCTTCGATACCCAGAAGGTGATGATGTCGTATGCGGTTACGAGAACGTTTGTGGGATAGAAGTATTTAAGATCCTCTGTCTTTTCGGGCCAGCCGAGAGTAGAGAAAGGCCAGAGAGCAGACGAGAACCAGGTATCAAGAACGTCTTCGTCCTGACTCATATTCTTCGAACCGCACTTGGGACAAACATGTACGTCCTCTTCCGATACTACCATCTCGCCGCAGTCCGCGCAATAGAATGCAGGGATTCTGTGACCCCACCAGAGCTGACGGGAAATACACCAGTCGTGGATGTTTTCCATCCAGTTGAGATAGTTTTTCGAGAATCTCTCGGGAATATATCTTACCTCGCCGTCCTTTACAACCTTGATAGCAGGCTCGGCCAGGGGCTTCATCTTAACGAACCACTGGGGCTTGAATGCAACGGGCTCGAGAACGCTCGAGCAGCGGTAGCAATGTCCTACGTTGTGGCTGTATTTTTCGATCTTTACGAGATATCCCTGCTCTTTTAAGGCATCGACAACAGCCTTGCGGGCAACTGTACGGTCAAGACCGGCAAAGGAGCCGCCGTTTTCGTTGATAGTTCCGTCGGGATTCAAGATATTGATAGTCTCAAGGCCGTTTCTCTGACCCATTTCGAAGTCGTTCGGGTCGTGGCCGGGAGTGACCTTAACGGCACCGGTACCGAAATCCATTTCGACGTATTCATCGGCAAAGATCGGTATCTCGCGTCCGACGAGAGGAAGAATGAGTGTCTTGCCGACGAGATGGGCATATCGCTCGTCGTTGGGGTTTACGGCAACACCGGTATCGCCGAGCATTGTCTCGGGACGGGTGGTTGCAACGATAACGTACTCGTCGCTGTCCTTTACCTGATATCTGATGTGCCAGAGCGCGCCCTCGAGCTCCTTGAACTCGATCTCGGCGTCGGAGATGGCGGTATTACAGCTGGTACACCAGTTGATTATACGAAGTCCGCGGTAGATGAGTCCCTTGTTGTAAAGGGAAACGAAGGTCTTGCGGACAGCCTTTGAGAGCATCTCGTCCATGGTGAAGCGCTCACGAGTCCAGTCGCAGGAGGAACCGAGCTTTTTAAGCTGCTCAACGATTCTTCCGCCATATTTACTGTTCCAGTCCCAGGCTCTTTCAAGGAATCCGTCACGACCGATATCTTCCTTGGTTATGCCTTCTTTTCTCATTGCTTCGACTATCTTGGCTTCTGTAGCAATAGACGCATGATCTGTACCGGGTACCCAAAGAGTAGGGATGCCTTGCATTCTCTTGTATCGGATGAGAATATCCTGAAGTGTGTTGTCGAGGGCGTGGCCCATGTGAAGCTGGCCTGTAATATTTGGCGGGGGGATAACGATGGAATAGTGTGGCTTGGAGCGGTCTACTTTAGCTGTAAAGTGTCCGTCCTCGCACCATTTGGAATATATTCTCTCTTCAAAGTCAGAGGGAGAATAGGTCTT
>JAFXHW010000011.1 GCA_017533545.1 Clostridia bacterium | reverse complement strand
TCGATCCGCCTGCATTGCTGCCGTCCCACGAATGGCGAAGCGCCTTTTCGTTTTTGTCCATGCCGTAGAGCATATAAACGATGAAGGATGCGATGGTGGTTTTTCCCGCTTCGTTCGAGCCCTCGACGATGTTCATCTTTTCGCCGAAGGAGAGGGAATAGTCGTAAAGTCCGCCAAACGCTTTAATTTTAATTTTCTGTATAATCATCGGTCACTACGTCCTTTATAATAAGCGTCTTTGTTAGCTTTTGTGATGCTTTTCGCGGGAAAATCCCTCGTCGCCGTTTGCACGGTAACGGGTGCTTTTGTCAACTCGGTTTAACAGCTTTTCACCACCCGAGTAACGGCGGAGGTTTTCTGCGGCGATCTCGATTATCATGTCGTATGTGTCGCGCATATGGAAAAATCCCGTGATGTGTGGAGTTATTACGATGTTTTCACAATTCCAGAGCGGACTTTGTTTGGGCAAGGGCTCGACCATTGTAACATCGAGTGCAGCACCGCCCAGCTTGTTTTGGCTGACCGCCTCGTAAAGAGCATCGGGATCGATGGCGTTGCCCCGTCCGACGTTTATGATTATTGCGTCGTTTTTCATCATAGCGATGCGCTCGCGCGATAATATGTTTACCGTTTCGGGGGTGTTCGGCAGGGCGAGAGCAATAATGTCGGCGCTCGGGATAAGCGAATCGATGGCGTCGGAGGTGAAGAGCTCGTCGCACCAATCGGGTTTTGCGGTAAGAGTGCGCTTGACACCGGTTATGTGACAGCCGAGTGCTTTCATTTTTTTGCCGAACTCGCTTCCGATATCACCCATACCCAAAATGAGCACGTTTGATCCCTCAACTCTTTTTACCGATCCGCGGTCGAGCCATTCGCTCTTTAACTGGTTGTCGCGGTAAAGGTGGAGCTTTTTGAAAAGCTCGAAAACGTATCCCACCATACATTCGGAAATTGCAAGGCCGAATGCGCCCGTTGAGTTTGTCAAAGCTACGCTGTCGGGCAGCACGCCGGGCAGAGAATATGGCTCGGTGCCCGCCATCGAAAGCTGGATCCATTCAAGCTTTTCGGCGTATATAAGGTCATCCTTCGGGGGATTGCCTATAACGACCGATGCTTCCTTTAACGCCTCGGCGGAGTATTCGTATATAAATTCAAGATCCGGCGCATTTGCTTTGAAGGTTTCGCGGTGCGCTCTTTCGGTGGGAACGATAACAACTGCTTTTTTCATAAAAAACCTTTATTCACCCAAGATTATCGGGATAAGTTCGTTTAAATTCTTTATTTCGTAGTCGATGTGAACGCCTTTGTCGTTTTTTTCACCCTTGGGGTTGAACCACACGGTGTCAATTCCCGCATTGTTGCCTCCCTTGATGTCGCTTGTCAGTGAGTCGCCGATGATGATGGCGCGCGCGGGGTCAAAGCCCTCGATATTTTTGGCGACGTAGTCGAAATATTCCTTGTGGGGCTTGGGGTATCCTACCGCGCCCGAGATGAAAATGTCGGTGAAATATTTCTTTATGGGCGAGCCGTTGAAGCGTCCCTGCTGCACCGAGGCTTCACCGTTGGTGACGAGATAGAGAGGCTTTTTCGATGAAAGACACTCGCAAATCTCCATCGCTCCGTCGAGCAGATAGGGCAGGAGCCGAGAGTGCGAAGATAGAATGAATTGCATTCGGCGGCATCGGCATCAAAGCCGTATTTGTCGATAAGACGGCGGTAACGCTCAACGAGAAGCGAGGGCTTTTCGATCTCGCCGCGCTCATATGCCTTCCAGAGCCCGTCGTTTATAACGTGATAATCCTCGTAAAGCTCCTCGGAAAAGGGAAAATTGTATTTGAGGCAGAGCGTTTCAAATGAGTGGTGCTCCGCTCTTTCAAAATCAAAGAGTGTGCCGTCGGCATCGAAAAGTATAAAATCGTATTTCATAGCGTGTTATCCTTTCAGAAATCTCTGCCCGCAATGGCGGCTAGTCCGTATCGGAGCGCTTCGGCTGCGATCTCTTTTTCGCTTTCGTCGTCTGATGAAAGCGCGCTTTCAAGCTCACGGTAGAAGGCACCCTTGATGGACGGATCGCCTTTCAGTGTTTCGGTGTCGGCGAGCGGAAGAGTTTTGTCGATAAGCTCAAGCGAGAATACCGTATCGCCGATAGATTCGCGTATATAGGTCAGCGAAAGAGCGAGGTCGCTGGGCACGTCTCCGAGAAGAGTAAGTCTGAGCGAAGTGTCGTTTGAATAGCTGCGTGTAACGCTCTGCAGAATGTGCGCGTAGGC
>JAFXHW010000070.1 GCA_017533545.1 Clostridia bacterium | reverse complement strand
TGGTTCCATAAAGGCTCGATGAGCAGAAAGCGAATAAAAATTAAGCGTAGAACGACCTAGTGTCAAAGGCTCCTTGTTAAAGGGAGCTGTCAGCAAAGCTGACTGAGGGATTGTTTTGTGTGGATTTTTGCTTTTTACAATCCCTCCGTCATTTTCTTGCGAAAATGCCACCTCCCTTTACACAAGGGAGGCTTATGGTGGAACCCGTTTACGGGTAGCAAGTAACAATTGCATGGCTGGCAGGCCAATAAACAGCGCACTTGTGCGCAGCCGGTAGTATTAGGGCTATGCCCGAAAATGAAACACCCCCCGTTTTACGGGGGGATATTTATTTTTTATTCTGCTGCAGCTTCGGTGGTTTCCTCGGCAGGCTTGTACGTATTAACAACTTCCTGGATCTTTACAAGCTCTGCTTCCCATTCAGCAATGTAAGCGTCGAGCTCTTCTTCGGTAAGATCAAGCCATTTGTTAACTACCTTCTTTGCATCCTTGAGGTAGCTCTTCCATTCGTCGAGCTGCTTGTGAAGCTCGGTTTCGATCTTTTTGCCGTCCTCGGTGGTTTCTTCGTTGCCGATAGCACCTGCGAGGTGAGCATAGTAGTTAGCGTAATAGTAAGCGTCGCCCATAAGTCCGTAGACTTCGTCGAGTCTGTTGCCCTTTTCCTTAAGCGGGTCGGAGCAGGATACACAAGCGAAAATGCAGAGCGCACAAAGCATGAGCGCGATAAATCTTTTCATTATTAGATATAACCTCCGTAAAAAATCACAAACAGTATTCTATCATAAACGACTCAAACTGTCAATAGATTAAATGCTATTTTATGGTCTGTGCATCTGGATTCCGTTGTTTTCCCAACCGAGCATGTCGTAGGGGCTTACCGGAACGTCGAATACATAGGTTCCGAAGTGGAGGTTTACACCTGCGGTGAAACCGGTTGCGCCGACTACGCCGATGATGGATCCTGCCTCAACGAAATCGCCTTCGGCAACTGCATTGGAGCTAAGGTGAGCATAAAGTGTCTTAAGGCCGAAACCGTGGTCGACGATTACTGTGCGTCCCGAAAGGGAGAGAGTGCCGACGTATACGACCTTACCGGGTGCTACCGAGTATACCTGGTCGTTGTCGCGTACCATGAAATCAACGCCCTCATGACGGTAGGTGAGACCGGTTGCGGTGAGGGTACGGTGGATACCGATACCGACTTTGACCTGACGGTCGTTTACGCAGGGACGTGTCAGCGCCTGATTGTCCTTCCAATAACGCTTGTCGAGAGAGTCGGCGAATATGCCGGAGAGTGTTTCGTTAAAGTCGTTGATGGTGGCTTCGGTTCTCGTGTATGCGATGATCTCGGCGGAGATGTTGTAATCACGCCAGAGGAACTTCTTGTCTTCGCAGCCAAGAGTAAGTTGGCTGGTATTGCCGTCCACGGTGAGAGTGAAGGTGTAGGAAGGCGAGTAGTCAAGGTCAAGAGCGAGAGGAACGAGCGCGATAACGTTTTCGCCTTCAGCGAAGAAGGTGGGAGTGAAGTTGATGGAAGGTTCACTCGTAAATTCAATTTCCGAAGGATCGGCTACATTCTTACCGGTGATAACTACGAATTCGCCGGGAGCGATAGTTGTTGCACCAAGGTAGAATTCTGCGGGAGCACGTACGTCAGCGATGAAGCGGTATTCGGCCTCGCCGTAGCTTCCGCGCTCTTCGTTTTCAAACCATGTTGCGTTTACAACAACGGTGAGTCGTGCGGTTTCGGTGAAGGAAAGGGTGGAGAGCGATTCGTAGCTGTCATTGAAGATAAAGCTGTCGCCCTGGAGAACCTTTACGTTTACGGTGTCGGGCTTGGTATCAAACGCGAGGTTGATCGATCCCGATACTCTGTATTCGGTATTGTCGCTGTCCGAAAGAGAAACTACTGCCTCGGAATACTGTCCGTTGGACAGTTTGTAGTTCCATTTCATCGACTTGGGAAGGACGGTATTGCCCGAAACGGTCATGTTCGGAGCGGCCGCATCCTTGTAAAGCGGAACTGCGAACTTGGATGTTACAAAGTCGCTTGCATCGTCGACTTTGATCTGATACGCATTGCCCTTATTGTCGGTATAGTATGCATCGGTGGGGTCAGCGGTGAAGTAGTATTTATATGTCGTTTTGAGATTGTAGCTGTAATAGGTTACGATGTAGCAAGGAGCGTCGGTCAGGGGCTCGGGAAGCTCCTCGATGGAAGAAGCGTGATTGTTCAGATCGATAAAGAAATCGATAGGCTTCTTTTCGGCCGGGTTTTCCGAATCGGTCTTCTTGCTTTCCGCATCAAAGGTATAGAGATTGCCGTCTATATCTGCCATCTCCATTTTGTAAACTACGCCCTTGGATACAGGGGCATTCTGTGCAACAGCATAGAATGTAATGGCAATATAAGTCGGTATGAAGAGAAGCACTATACCGAGCGCAATCAAAAGCTTTTTCTTCATATAATCATCTTTCCTTTCTCAAAGTGTAAGGTGTCCGATGCAAAAAAACACCTACATTAATTATAATATATTCTATTGTATATTATATACTAATCATTGGTCAAGGTCAAGACCTATTTTTGCATTTTGGGAAAAAATAAGGTAAAAAATCGACATTTTTTATGTAATTTTTTCACATAAAACGAAAAAAAGCTGTAAATTGTT
The DNA here is from genome assembly GCA_017533545.1 of Clostridia bacterium. The sequence goes on along the minus strand of JAFXHW010000070.1, from coordinate 4,501 downwards.
TTCTTTTTTCAAAAGTGAGCAAAAAATATGGCGCTCTGTCCTGAAAAATAAGGTACAGCAGCGCCGGTTTTGTTTGGATTTATTCGCCTTCTTCGGCGGATTGGAAATTGCTCATGAGCGATTCGATGAGCGACATTTCCATTTTAGCCATGCCCATATAGGGGGAAAATTTGTCGTTTTGCATCTCATCGAAACGCTTTTTCGCTTTGGCACATATCGTCTCGGCAGCGTGAACGTTGCCCAGAGTGCGCAATGCATAATATGCCTGCACTCTCATAAAGGAAAGCGATGAATCGGCCCGTATCAGACGTCGGTAATCGTATGCGGCGGGCGGATTGTTTTCAAGTGAATATGCAAAGCAGAGCTCGCGGCAGAGATATTCGCGTATCTGCGAGGGGAAACGCTTAATGTGCTTTTGAAGCGACAGCAAATATTTGTTTTGCTCGCCGCTTTGCTTGTCGAGCTCGGCGAGATAGCGGTAAAAAAGGCAGACAAGCAGGTACTGAGACGGATCGTGGGCGAATTCGAGATATCTCGGATAGGGACGCAGGCTTTCGGCTTTGTATAAGTCCCTGTCGATAAATGCTCGGGGAGTGTAAAGCTCACCGATCTCTTTGTTATCTTCAGTATCTTCCTTTTGAGGGAGGAAGTCGCCGCTTTTTGCCGTTGTTTCTTCGCAAATGTATGCGGCATCCATCGCTTCGGACGCATATTGCTCGGCCTCACGCGAGAGCTTTTTCGTGATTGCCTTGTCATTTTTATCGTCGTAGGATGCTGTGGGAATGATGTCCTCTTCGCATACCTCTATCTCACTTTCACCCTCGTCGTTACCTTCTTCGCTATTGACATAGGGCTCGCTCGTGATTTTGACGGAGCTCAGCTTGATATCGGGAACGTCGAGCTCGCTCGGCGATATACCCATGTAAAGCTGGCTTTCGGCAATAGATAGGCGTATGAGATAGACAGTTCTCGGGGCCTTCGAAAGGAGCGCACGGATAATGTTGCCGTCTGTCGGAGCGGCAGAACGGAATGCGGGAAAGAAATTGAGCGCGGCAACGGTGAGCGCTGCGGCAAATGCGGGGTAGAGTATAAGCAAAACAAGCTTGCTGATATATACTGTTGAAAATACGACTGCCAAAATCAAAAGCAGGACCGCAAAAACGGCAGTGACGGCAAAGCCGCCGCCAAAGAAGCGGATCATTTTGGTGTCTAACGTCGTGTCTTCCTTTTTCGGTGCGGCAACTATCTTGACTTTTGAGGGAAAAGCAAATGAAAAAACAGCTTTCTCATCCCCGAACACAAAGCGCAAAATTGAAAAATGGAAGAGATGAACCGATGCCCCCGTCATGCGCGCCGATATAAAGCGTCCCAGGGCGTATATATTAGCAAATACGCCGATCGCCAAAAGGAATACGGCGGCACATATCAAAAGCTCGTCGAGCAAGGAAAGCAGATAGAACATGATGGGCACGATAGCTATCGCGATACCCAGCAAAACACCGCTGACGATCTGCAAAACTGAAATGTAGGTGGGATTTACCGCTCTGTCGGGCGAGTATTCCTGATCCTTTGGACGGCGCAGTACGTTTGGCTCGTATTCAAAGCGGTATTCAACCTTTTCACCGCAGTCGTTCTCGTTTACCGTTTCGGCTTCGTCTGTCTTTTCTGCTATCTCGGCTGTTTCGGTATCGTCAGTTTCATCCTGTGTGTCCGATACGGTGTAGTCGACTGATTTTTTTGCTTCTTCGACCGTTTCTTCGATGTTGTCAAAATATGCAGCCTCTTCTTTGAAAGCCTCTTCTTCGACAACCTCGTCGGAAAGCATGTCTGCTTCGGTTGGCTCGGCAACGACCTCGCTTTCTTCCCCCGTGTCGGAGTCATCAACTGCGGTTTCGATGAGCTCTTGAATTACATCGACCGTGTCAGAATCTTCGCCGTCCTTATGTTCCGTTTCGGCTTCGTTTTCGATTTGCTCCTCGTCGGTCTCTTCGGGGAGCTCTTCGCGAACAACGTGAATACCCGCAATATACATTATCTCGGACGAATCCTTGAAGGTGGGATTAAATCCGCTGCCCGGAGTAATGTCTGTTTTATAAACGGGAGAAGGCGGTGCACCCTCTTCGGGCACGCCGCCGTTTTGATTGTTTTCCTTTCTTTCGTCCTCGATCGGGACGTCCTTATCCGTCAAAGGGAGATCGTCGTTCAAATTCGTATTATCTACCATGCTCGGATTCTCCATGGGAATATGAGTTGAAATTTATCGGTCAGGCGGAAATCTCATCGAGTAATTTTTCCGCCGAAGCGATCTTTATGCACAGACAGAGAATGTCTGAAGCGATCTTCAGATCCTCGTTTGAGGGGTAAGTGGGCGCGATGCGGAGATTGCGGTCACGCGGGTCGCGTCCGTAGGGGAAGGTAGCACCTGCACCGGTGAGTGTAACACCGGCCTCGCGTGCAAGCTCAAATACCCGCTTTGCACAGCCGTCGAGGGTGTTTACGCTGATAAAATAACCGCCCTTGGGGGAATTCCATTCGGCAATATCAAGCTCGCGGAGCTGATCGAGAGCGTCAAGAACGATCTCGAATTTGGGACGAATGATGTCGGCATGAAGCTTCATGTGATCGCGCATGCCCTTTGCATCGCCGAAATAGGCGACGTGACGCATCTGGTTGATCTTGTCGTAACCGATGGTCTGATATGACATATATTTTTTGGTGTGCTCGATATTGCACTTTGATGCCGCCAGAACGGCAACTCCCGATCCGGGGAAGGTTACCTTGGAGGTGGACATGAACTCAAGGGGCATATTGGGATTGCCGTACTTTGCGGCCTCGGCAATGATGTTGGGCTGATCGGCCAGCTCATCGTAGAGCGCATGAATAACGTACGCGTTGTCCCACATGATGCGGAAATCCTTTGCGGCCGGCTTGAGGGCGGCAAAACGGCGGACCGTTTCGTCAGAATATACGATACCGTCGGGATTTGAGTACTTCGGTACGCACCAGACACCCTTTATCGAGTCGTCGGCTGCAACGAGCTGTTCAATCATATCCATGTCGGGGCCGTCGGCTGTCATGGGGACGTTGATCATCTCGATGCCGAACACCTCGCAGATGGCGAAGTGACGGTCGTATCCGGGAACGGGGCAGAGGAATTTAACCTTATCGAGCTTCGACCAGGGTGTATCGCTGTCGCAGGTACCGAACAGCATGAAGCGTGCGATCTCGTCGTACATCGCGTTAAGGCTTGAATTGCCCTGCATGATGATGTTTTCGATCGGAACCTCGAGTATATCGGCAAACATTCTCTTTGCCTCGGGAATACCGTCAAGAAGGCCGTAGTTGCGGCAGTCGAGACCGTTTTCGCAGATGCAGTCTTCGGGATCGGATATTACGCTGAGCATTTTCTGAGTCAGAACGAGCTGCTCGCTTCCCGGCTTTCCGCGGGACATATCGAGCTTCATTTCTTTGGATTTGTACTGGGCAAACTCACCGCTGAGTACGGCAAGCTCGCCCTTGAGCTGCTCTGCGGTCATTTCACTGTATTTCAAAATAGTAGTTCCTTTTAGTCTAGTCGTTTCAAGTGGGGTGGAGGGTACGCATTCGGTCAAAAATGGGTACAACGGTAGCTTTTTTGTTCATGCGCGCATTGCGCGTGTGCGGGAGCCGATCAGAAATCGGCGTTGCCTGTTGTTCTCGGGAAGGCCTCAACGTCGCGGATGTTGTTGATGCCGGTGACGTACATGATAAGGCGCTCAAAGCCGAGACCGAATCCGGCGTGCTTGGTTCCGCCGTATTTGCGGAGCTCAAGGTACCACCAGTAGTCCTCCTCGTTGAGTCCGAAGCGGTCGAGAGCATCAAGCAGGTAATCCATTCTTTCCTCTCTCTGAGAACCGCCGCAAAGCTCACCTACGCCGGGAACGAGCATATCGGCAGCCGCAACGGTGCGTCCGTCGTCGTTAAGACGCATGTAGAATGCCTTGATCTCACGCGGCCAGTCGGTAACGAATACCGGCTTTTTGAAGTATTCCTCGGTGAGATATCTCTCGTGCTCGGTCTGAAGATCTTCGCCCCAGCCGACGGGATATTCGAACTTTTTGCCCGATTCGGCAAGGAGCTTCATTGCATCGGTGTATGTTATGCGTGCAAAGTCGCTGTTGATAACGTTTTCAAATCTTTCAAGGAGAGTGTTGTCGATGAACTTGTTGAAGAACTCAAGCTCGGGACGGCAGGTCTTGAGAAGATGCTTTAATACGTACTTGAGCATATCCTCGGAGAGCTGCATTTCGTCGTTGAGATCGGCAAAGGCAATCTCGGGCTCCATCATCCAGAATTCGGCCGCATGGCGGGGAGTGAACGATTTTTCAGCACGGAAGGTAGGACCGAAGGTGTAAACCTTGCTGTATGCCATGGCGAAGCATTCAACGTTGAGCTGGCCTGATACGGTGAGGTTAGCGCCGCGTCCGAAGAAGTCCTGCGAATAGTCTACCTTGCCGTCCTC
>JAFXHW010000010.1 GCA_017533545.1 Clostridia bacterium | reverse complement strand
GGCGCGGACGAGCATTATTTTGTTCACACGATGCGAAATCATCCCGATTTCATCCCCGAGCTTGCCTTCGTGCTTGAAAAAGACGGCGAGATCATCGGCAACATAATGTATACCAAGGCGTGGCTGGAGGACGAAAACGGCAATCGAAAAGAGATCCTTTCCTTTGGTCCGCTTTGCGTGGCACCCGAGTATCAAAGGCAGAAGCTCGGAAAGATTCTGATCGAGCATTCCTTTGAGGTGGCAAGAGCGATGGGGTACGATGTGAACATCAACTTCGGAAATCCCGGAAATTACGTCAGCCGCGGATTTGTGAGCTGTAAAAAGAAGGATGTAAGCTTCATTGTTCCCGGCAATTACCCGACGGCACTCCTTGTCTGCGAGCTCGTGCCCGGCGCGCTTGACGGCAAAAAGTGGATGTATATCGCCTCCACCGCCGCCGATTGCTGCGAGGACACCGCCGCAGTCGAAGCCTTCGACGCCACCTTTCCTCCCAAGGAAAAGAAGTGGATGCCAAGCCAAGAGGAATTCTACATCTACAGTCATTCTTCGGTTGTAAGATAAACGTAAAAAACGCCGCTGAGGGGGCGATCCCTCAGCGGCCATTTTTATTGCGGTTGATAATCTTTAAGTATCTCAATTATATCCTTTTCATACACGTTCCCGCCGAGGACGTCACCGTTTGGGTCAAAGGATACGCATCTGACGTCTGCGGGGTCTTCGACATAAGGGTTTTCGGGGGCGGAATCGGTGAAATATTCGGCAAAATACTTCAACGCGTTGCCCTCGGGAAAGATCACGTTGCCTTCGTTTTCTTCAATTCCGAGTTCGTTAAAGACGGAAATTATCTCTTTTGTCTTGTTATTGTATTCGTTTCCGTCCTCGCGGCTGACGAGCCACGCGGGCTGGATGCGGATGGGGATTCCCGCGTTCTTTGCCTCGATGGCAAAAGATTTTACGGGATAGAGTGGAATATATTCCTGATGAAATACATCGGCAGAAAGAAGAAGATCATTGACGCCCGCATCGGTAATCTGCTCAACGATTTCACGAATGCGCGCGGAATCATTTGAAAAATAGCCGTTGGTTATGATCTGTCTGCGCGGGACACCCGATTCTTTTGCCGCCTTCATAACAGCGCAAACCGTCTGCGGGTAAAGCAAGGGCTCGCCGCCGAAGGTCATAACGGTTTTGATCGGATAAGCCGCGGCGATCTTTTTGACCGCGGCGGCGGCAACTGCGGGATCAATGTGCTCACCGCAAGCTCTATGGTCGCCCCCCGAGCAATGCTTGCACCTACCCGTGCAAGCGTAGGTGACGACAAACTCGATCTTTTCGAGATTTTTCAAATACTTATTCACTTCTCTACCTCTCAAATCAAGCTGTTTTCAACTCTGCCAAACCAAGGCTCGATCAGCAAAAAGGGGATCTTTTCGCCCGCGGAAAAACCGATCGGATTGCCCGGGCGCATTTTCAAGCCGTGAAAGTCGCTGCCGCCGCTCTTGAAGAGCCCCTTTTCCTCGCAATAATTGAACATATACTTCTTTTGCTCGGGCGTGAAGGTGCCGTAAAAGCACTCTATCCCGTCTATACCGCTCGCGGCGAGGTCATCGAGCGAGGAAATAACGTTTTGCGAATAAACGAAGGGATGCGCCAAAAAAGCAAGTCCGCCGCACGTGCTTATCATATCAAGTACCGTCAAAAGATCGGGGCTGAGTGGGGATTGGTCGCTGTAAAGAGCGCTTTGCGCGTTGAAAAGATAGTTTCGCGAGAATTTTTGCGGAGTCAGACTCAAAAACTCTTTCTCACTTTCAAAAAAGCTGACGTTTTCGGGATGGCGCTGCATTTCGCGCATCAGATACGGGCGGTTCGTTTCGCGCGAAGGGTCAAAAATTGTATGGGGTTCTTCCTTCATCGCACGAACAAATTCCTCATCAAGCTTCACTCCCGCCGCAAGCAACGCGTCGGTATCAAGACGGGCTTCCCTTACCTGCTTTTCGTAAAACGTAAAGTAATTTTTGCTTATCAGCCCGCTCATTTTTTCGGTATCAATGCCGTAACCGAGGATCTCGATAACATCACCCTTGAAGGTGGTGCTCAACTCTGCAGCGGGAAGTATCTTGCCGCTGAAAATGTGGCGGATAGCCGTCAGATTTCCGTAAGCCTCAACGGTATTATGATCGCTGATGGAAAAGAGCGAAAGGCCGAGCTTTTCCGCCTCGGCAAGCGAGTGCTCGGGCGCAACCACGGCATCCGAATAATTTGTATGCGTGTGCAGATCGATATATTTCATAGTCATAATTCCATTCAACTTATAGTAGCTATATTATACCAAAAATCTCTGCGGATTTCAATAGATATTTGATTAAAGCCTTGACGAAGCATTTGTTTTATGCTATAATTAATTCAACTAAAAACTCTTTTGCAAAAGGAGAAATTAAAATGATCAAGATCACATTTATGGG
>JAFXHW010000009.1 GCA_017533545.1 Clostridia bacterium | reverse complement strand
TGCTTTTAACAAATGAGGGGTGGAGAATAATTCAAATTGTTCCATTTTCGTGATTTATCTATTATGCAAAAAACGTATATCACTAAAAAGGAGACAAAGCATGAAAAAGACAGTTACGGTAATATCGATTATTGTAAATCTTGCCATCGTTATTTTTGCCGTATTGCAGGTAGCGAACGTGCTTGATCGGGCGGTCGATATATGTGTACCGCTGATGGGCGTATCGATGCTTTGTCAGGCATACGTACAATGGAACACGAGCCGAAAGGTGGCCTATTTTAGCATCGGAACCGCGGTTTTCGTTTTCATTTGCTCAGTAGTTGTGTTTTTTATCAAATAACTGACAGTAAAAAAGCGGAGGGTAAACCTCCGCTTTTTGTATTGTGATCATTATTTCGTCAGCATCACACAGCATTCGCAATGACCCGTCCGAGGGAACAGATCAAAGGGAGTCACATCGTCTGCGCGGTAGCCATTTTCGTAAAATACGCGAAGATCGCGTGCGAGTGTATCAGGTCCGCAGGAGATGTATATTACACGCGAGGGCGATATGTCACAGATTCGCTCGATGAGAGCAGCAGTAAGTCCGCGACGGGGCGGATCGACTACCACAACGTCGGCGCGATCAAGCGCCGATGACGTCGCGTCGCCGCATATAAAACGCGCGTTTTCGATTCCGTTGACCAGCGCGTTGGCTTTGGCATTTTCAACGGCGCTCGGCACGATCTCGATGCCGCTTAATTCGATTTTGGGGAATCGGTCGGCGAAATGGAGCCCGATCGTACCGATTCCGCAGAACAGATCGACCAGCTTTTCGCCCGATTTCATATCGGCAAGGGCTGATGCATGTCTGTATAGGCGCTCGGTCATCGAATGGTTGATCTGGTAAAAGGAATTAAGCGAAATATCAAAGCGCAATCCGCACAAAATATCGCTGATGCAGTCTTTGCCGTAAAGGATTCGGCTTTTTTCACCGAATGAAAGACCGTCGGAATTTGCTTTGACATTGTGAATGATGCTTACTATGCTTGTAAAACGGCTTGTCAGCTCGTCTACAAGCTCATTTGAGGCATCAAACGTGTCATTTTGCGTAACAAAACAAACCATTACCTCGCCGCTTGCATCGCCCGAGCGGATGCACACGTTTTTTACTCCGCAATTGCCCTTTTCGGCAAAATATGTTCGCAAAAACGCGCTTATCGGTGCGATGTTTTGCGATTCGAGCAGGCAGATGCGGTTCGGCACGATATCATGGCTTTTCTGCGCGTTAAAACCCATCTCGCCATTGTTGCCGACACTGTAAATCACCTTGCTTCGCCAATGGTCGATATTTCCGTCGTTAACAACGTCGGATACGGGGATGTCCAGCTTGTTTTTGCGGAAAATGCCCTCGATGTAGCTCTTTTTAAGCTCAAGCTCATGGGCATAGCTGATATTGCGGTAGTTGCAGCCGCCGCATTTGTCGCACACATCGCAGTCGCTTGATTTACGGTGGGGAGAGGGAATTGATATCTCGACGGCCTCACCCTGCGAAAAGTCGCGTCCCGCCTTCGTTATTTTTACCGAGCATTCATCGCCGTCAACGGCGCCGCTGACGAATACCACCTTGCCGTCAATGCGGCATATACCGTATCCGAGATTGCTCATATCGGTGATTTTTACGTTGTATATCTCGTTCGTTTTCATCATTTTAAACTCAAATAAGTGTTTTTTTATATTATACCACTCAAAAACTACACTGTCAACAAAAACAAAAGGGCTGTTTCGCCGTGATATCACAGCGAAACAGCCGCATTTATTTGTTATGCTTTATAAAAGCTCTTGCAATTATTTATCGAGGTTAGCAAGATACTCGTAACGGCTCTTGGCATCTTCTTCTGCCTTAGCGAAGAGCTCCTTAGCGCGCTCGGGGAAGGAACGGGTGAGTGCGCTGTAACGGGTTTCGGTAAGGATGAAGTCAGCATAGGAACCTGTGGGAGCCTTGGAGTCGAGAGTGAACTTCTTCTCTGCTTCGGGATTGAAGCGGAAGGTGAACCAGTAACCGGAGTTAACTGCGTTCTTGGTCTCTGCCATAGCGCCCTTGAGGCCGCCCTTGATACCGTGGTTGATACAAGGAGCGTATGCGATGATGATGGAAGGACCGTGGTAAGCTTCTGCCTCTGCGATTGCCTTAACGCACTGATTGTAGTCAGCACCCATAGCGATCTGTGCAACGTAAACGTAGCCGTAGGACATTGCGATGCT